>CBFGYQ010000490.1:0-1526 GCA_965652995.1 uncultured bacterium | reverse complement strand
ACCCTGTATCTGATGAGTTGACTATAAAAGTGAACGGTAATCAATCTGGCAATGCAGAGATTTTATTGACAGATATGACCGGTAAAGTGATCAAGAGAATGAGTATGAATAGTGCTATCCAAACAGTTAATATGAACGGTTTGGCAAGTGGTATTTACCTCATTAAATATGTTGATGATGAGCAATCACAAACGTTGAGAATAACAAAAGAATAATTAGTTCTCAAGGCTATATTACAAAGAGGTTGTCTCGGATTTTTGAGACAACCTCTTTTATTTTACCAAATCTATTGTGGTTTACACCAATTAGACTTTAAAATAAAACTCCTCGCGTCATTGCGACGAGCGAGGAACGAGCGATGAAGCAATCTCACAAAATAAATATCAATTGCATTAAGTGAGTGTGAGATTGCTTCACTTCGTTCGCAATGACGCGAGTTTTTTTTGATGTGCTTTTAAGGTCTAATTGGTATTATACAAATCTCAGAAACTATATTTAGTATTGGATAGAGCCTCATAAGATATAGCAGAATGGTTTGTAAAGATGTTATACCATTAGCGGTGTATTGTGGATGGGGTAATGTCAAGATGCAAGAGTAGGGTAGAACCATCATCATTATCTGCAATAGCTACAATCTTCGTTTGGGTAGGCTCTTCTTTTGTCACAGCCAATGATTCTAGTTTTACATTGTAAGCAGCACCGTCCTTTGTCTTGAGCATTGCTACGTCTGTTACTTTTTGTGTTTTCAAATCGAAGACGCCGATATAGCTGCCAAGTACTTCTCCATCCGAATACCAATCGTCTGTATCTTCTATAGAAGCACAAAATAAGATAGTCCCGTTCTTCAAAGTTGTAGCTCCGGAAACTCTTGCTAAATGTCTATTGTATTTAGGAAGCTCTAAGGTGAAGCTATGAATACTGGGAAGTGTGCCATTATGCAAAAAGGTTGCGAATGCTTCCCATGCTACAACAAAAACACGATTATCACCTCGATTGATCAGTAATAGAGAATCTCCTACAATTGTTGCAGCTTCTATATTCCATTGCTCAGGTAATAAATGAGCTTGTTTTCGTAAATATTCATAGAATCTTTTCAATGAATAAATAGACTGCTGATTTCTTTCTTCGAGCGAAACAACAAGCAACGAATCTCGTTGAGGAATTTTACTGCCTGAGCCAAAAGCAAAAAGCTGTTTGCTATCATTCATCTCACCAACACAAACAGCTTCGAGATCTTGCTTGTCAGTCTTTGGAACAACTTGTAGCGTAGTATCAGAACCTGTTATAAAAAATGAGCTGTACGAATAATTTACTAAAGACAATTTATAGATCTGTGTAACATTATCGCCTACCACCCACAAAGAATCCTGATAGAAAATAGAACCTGATCCTGAAGGGATTTGTTCTAATTTTTTTTCGTGTTTAATGGCAATATTCAAGGCATGTTCACGTTCACTAGTATTGATGCAAGCGGTAAATGTAATTACTAGGTAAGTTGAAATTAAGCTAAGCCGATATCTCATATC
>CBFGYQ010000489.1:0-1539 GCA_965652995.1 uncultured bacterium | reverse complement strand
CAATCGGATCCCGAAGCAGGAGGAATTACACAATAGTAAGTTGCACCCACTTCGCCGGGGTTTCTTAAGTTATTGATATCATCATTTCTGCAACAACGTTGATAGACCACATAGTAACCGCTACTATTGACAGGAAGGTTATATACTCTTTTAAATGTTGTTTTTTGAAGACAAGTAACAGGAGGGTTATTGATACAATTGTTGCTGAAGTTTGCAGGTACTTTTATTGTTGTTGAACTGCGCGCATCGTCATCATAATAGACCAGTGTATTTTGTCCTGTATAGACCGTAAAATAAGCAGGGTCGTCTTCTTGTATTGCTTGCGGAGAGCCGTTCAGACAGTCCTGATAAATATCCAAAGTTATTTCATAACGTAGGTTGCCAGATGTACCCGGTCCCAAACATTTATACGTCATTTCTCCACCTACAATATGGGAGGCTTTGCTATACTTTGGGAATGCAAGAATAAGAGTGATACTTAAAACAAAAAAAACAATTCTCATTGGCTGTTGAAACAATACGTAGTAAAATTAATCAAATCATCGGTTAAGCTATCGGGTTGCTCTATCATACTCATGTGTAACGAGTCTTCATATACACTTGTGAAACTCACGTCTGCCATTTGTCCTTGCTCAAGAAGTGTTTCCATAGGAGCTAATGTTTCTTCTTGGCCAATGATCATCTGTACAGGAAATGTTGCTGCTTTCAAGATACTTGTTCTGTCTTTACGATTCATCATGGCAGTGTAAAAAGCTATGATACTCTCATCGGATAATTTCATTCCACGTTCAATTTGTTCGTCTATTACATCCTTATTTTCTTCTCTAAAACTCTTTGCAAAAAGATTCGGTATCATTTCTTTAATGAACGCTTGCTTACCTCCTTTTTGTATGATGTCAATGGACTTTTGACGCTTAGTTTTTTTCTCATCATTATCCGCTGTGGCGGTGGAATGGATTAATGATATTCCGGTAAGTACTTCAGGATATTTTTCTGCAAATGCTAAAGCGATATAGCCGCCCATCGAATGTCCCGCTAAGACCATTTTTTTAATTCCTTCTTTATCTACTATAGCTTTTATTGCTTCGGCTAATTCTTCTATTGTTGTACTTTCACTATCAAGATTACTTTCACCACTGCCAGGAATATCAGGTGTTATCACAGTAAATAGTTCTGCTAATTCAGGAGCTATTCGTTGCCACAGAGTTTTGCTTTCAGGAAACCCATGAATCAACATCAGCACGTTTCCGTTGCCTTGTTTTGTATAAGTGAGTTGAGAGAAAGATGCTGTATTGAAGCTAATGTTTTGGCGGCTCATGTGTTTGCTGTTTATTGATTGAATGATTTTATGTGATGTAATTTTATAAAAAATACAAGTTGTTAGAATTACATTTTGGAGTAAAAATAAAACATCCTATCTTTGCGTCCCCAATAGAAACGGGGATAGTTCTTTTAAGGTTATATGGTTAAGGTTTTTGGCAGCGAAAAAGATTTTTAAAAAATATTTTGCTGGTAAAATAAAACGATTACCTTTGCACT
>CBFGYQ010000488.1:0-1554 GCA_965652995.1 uncultured bacterium | reverse complement strand
ACGATTCTCCAGGAATAGGTACGGAAAAAGCTGTTAATTGAGAAGCAGCGTCAGTTCGGAATTTCGATTCTATTTGAGAAAGAGAATTGTATTTCATGGTTTTTATGGCGTTGGTATGATTAAGAACTTAGTTATCACAATTTATGAAATATTATAGTCGATTGCAATATCTAACTACTAGTTCATCAAAGAATAATATCACCCTTTCAGTTCAATAGAAGCAGCAACTATTTCAATACTTTTGCGTTCTCAAAAATTGATTATTAATGAATAAATCATTGATGCTAACACTAGCCATCGCAGCTAGTATGGCTGCTTGTAAAGACTCTGGGAAGAAAGAAGCAGCTAAAGAAGACATTCTAAAAATGAATGCAGATACCACTATCCATCCCGGCGATGATTTTTTTGCTTATGCAAATGGAGCGTGGATAAAAAACAATCCGATACCGGGTGATGAAACGGGCTGGGGCATTGGCAATATGGTGAATGAAGAATTGTATAAACGCAAACTAGCCATCAATGAAGAAGCTGTAAAAAGTAGTGATGAGGGCGTGAATAAAATGATCGCTAATTTTTGGCAAGCCGGAATGGACACTTCCAAAATTGAACAAGAAGGAATAAAGCCACTACAAGCTGAGTTAGATAAAATTGCCGTGATACAAACTCCTGAACAGATTGTAGAAGTTGCAGCGCAAATGCATAAATATGGTGTAGGTGTTTTCTTTTCCGAAGGTGCTTCGCAAGATGCCATGTACAGCGATAAGATGGCTTATTACATTATGCAAGGCGGTTTAGGGCTTCCTAACAGAGATTATTATTTCCATACAGATGCGAGAACAACAAAGGTGCGAGAAGCTTATCCCGCTTATGTTTCGAAGATTTTTTCTTTGATGGGTAGTGATGCAACAACAGCCGACGCAAAAGCAGCGAACGTTATTGCATTTGAAAAGAAACTTGCTTCAAAATCAAGAAAACTGGAAGACCTGCGCGATCCTTATAAGAACTATAACAAAATGGCGGTCACAACACTTACGCAAAAATATCCTAACAGCAATTGGGAGGCAATGTTAAAAACAATAGGAGTACATAGTGTAGATAGTGTGATTGTTGGTCAACCAGAGTTTTTGCAAGAGCTCAACAACTTGATAAAAACAGAGAATATTCAAACGCTGAAAGACTATATGAGTTTCCATTTAGTGAGTGATTTTACGGATTATCTAAGCAAACCTTTTGAAGAAGCCCGTTTTGATTTTTATGGCAAGACCGTACGCGGACAGCAGGAGCAAAAACCAAGATGGAAGCGTGTACTGAATGTGGTAGATGGAGCAGTAGGTGAAATACTGGGACAGGTGTATGTGAACAAACACTTCAAACCGGAAGCAAAACAAAGAATGCTGGAACTGGTAAACAACCTGCAGGACACTTATGCTGACCGCATAAGAAGGCTTGATTGGATGTCTGAAACTACGAAGCAAAAAGCACTGGCAAAACTGAATACCTTCCTGAAGAAAATAGGCTATCCTGATAAATGGAGAGATTATTCAAAACTGAACA
>CBFGYQ010000487.1:0-1555 GCA_965652995.1 uncultured bacterium | reverse complement strand
TGAATTTTGATCGTCTAGATCTTCGTAATAATTACAGCATTTTGGTAATGCCAGGCTATTTAGGTTCTAATAAAGTGTTGGAAAAATGGGCGAAAATAGCGCATGAACATAAAGTGATGATGGTAACCGATTTTGAACATTTGGATGCACCGGATGATGTAATGGAAATGTTTGAAATGGCTAATCTTACAGGCGGCGATAAATATCGTTCTAATGTAATGATGACCTGTAATTGGTTGGTAGGTCGTGGCAAATTCGATCAGGTAGGTGAAGAAGATGACTTGTATGTACCACCATCAGGAGCTTTGGCAGGAAAAATATACAAGACATTGATGAGTCAAGTGACGGCCGGTAAGAAATTCGGTAGCATGAATGAAACTGACGGCGTAAAGTTTGAATTGAAAAAAAGTGAAATAGCCAATCTCGAAAAAATGGGATTGGTACCAATGGTGAAAGAATATGGTAAAGTAATGGCATTCTCTGCAAAGACATTGTTTAACGGAGATAATCTTGGTTTACAAACGTATTCTGTAGTGCGTGTATTCGATTATGTTACCAAAGTATTGATGGATTTCCTGAACCGTCGTGCGTTTGAAAACTTTAATGCTAATACACGTAAAGACTTAATGGGCCAAATTGTAAAGTTCCTAGACGGCATTACCGGTCCTGATAAGCTGATAGAAGACTTTACAATTCGCCGTTTTGAACAAGATCCGGTGCAAAAAGATAAAATACATTTAGACATCCACATGAAACCATACTTCCCTGCTAAGAACTTCATGATTAAAATGGAAGGACAGAAAGGAGATGATGGTGCACAATGGGATACTAAGTACGACCAACAATAGTTTTTTTCATCCACTAACAAGCATAATGAAGCCGCCTCATTCGAGGCGGCTTAGCATTTTAGATGAGTTTTATTATTCAATCTGTGTTCATTGAGCTTGTCGAAATGAAACCTCAAAACTGTTATCTAAACCCAATAAAATTACAAACTTCTTTAGGTGTAGGCACTGTAATGTCTTGTGTAATCTCATTATAGACACTCAGTCTTTCGCGATCTGCAAACAATTTGGCACTAGAGAATCTACGATAATCATTACGGCTGTAATCAACAAAATCAATTGCATAACTATCATTCTCATATTGCTGTACAGTGCCGCTTAATGTATCTTCTTTACTGCTGTATTGCACCATCTTAACTTTGTCTGGATACGAGTCTAAAAATACCAACACAGTATCAACTACCGGAGAACCTGTGCAAGTACGTTGACCGATATAAAGTCCTAAGAATTTATCCGCAGCATTGATTTCGCATTCTGCACCTTCATAGCCGGTTTTGCAACGACAAAAACCTTCTGCACATGAGCCGCCATTTCTACATTTCAAATCCAAACAAGCGTCTTGTTCACAAGATGTGAATAGTGTTGTGCTGCTAACACCAAGACAGGCAATAATAGTAATGAGTGTCTTTTTCAAAAATTTCATGCAGATAAAATATTCAGCCAAAATACAAAAATAATTGACTACTAAAAATATAGCGTGTTTTTTTAAG
>CBFGYQ010000486.1:0-1564 GCA_965652995.1 uncultured bacterium | reverse complement strand
ATTCCTTGAAATACTTTTTCAAAATTGGTATTGGCTACAATGGTATCATCAGGTGCATTGCCCATTTTTGAAAGTCGTTGTACCAGCAAGTTGCTGCATGAATAGGTTACGAATTTATCTATGGCAAAAGATATGGATGTGCGAAAGGTGGGTTTGGAAACAGGATCGAAAAATACACGTACATAAGAAGTGTTACGACTTTCTCTGGTAGGCAATGTGCCGCCCATTCCTATTTTTTGGGATAGTTCATTGGCAATAAGGTTTGCAGCATTCACCACTTCTGCTGTAGCTCCTTTTGGTATCACAATGCCAACATGATATTTGCCTTGCTTCAGATATTTTTTTAAGGAACTATCATTGAGCGGTTTACCATCAATATTTTCCAGAAGATTGAAATTCTTACTTTTCTTAAAACCGATTTTTATTTCTTCTGCCAACTTCCCTTTATCATTATCTACGAACAGCAAATCAAATTTCAGCTCTTGATAATCTTTGAAAGGTGCATCCTGAATCAACGCCATTACGATGATCATCATCACCGGCATTAAAAAAAGTAAGGCAATACCTCCAAGGTCTCGCTTGAGCAATATCCATTCTTTGATAATTGTTGCTGTTATCTTTTTCATCTTTTGCTAGTCTCTTACGGAATGCCCTGTGTAATGAAGAAATACATCTTCCAGTTTAGTAGCTTGGTCTGTTGATTTTATTAATGCTGTAGGAGTGCCGCTTAGTATAAATTTTCCTTCGTCTACTATCACTACTTGTTCGCAAAGCTCTTCTGCTTCATCCAAATGATGGGAGGTATAGAGAATAGTTTTTCCTTTCTTATGATATTCTTTCAAGAATTTATGAATTAGTGCACGGGACTGTACGTCAACACCGGCAGTAGGTTCATCTAATATCAATAATTGTGGGTCATGTAGTAATGATGCAATGATGTTGGCTCTTCTTTTCATGCCACCACTGTACCGCTGTATTCGTTTATCTGCATGTTTTATCAAACCTAATTTTTCTAATAGATCATTAGCTCGTTCTCTTATCAGTGCATCAGATAATTTATATAATCGTCCTATGTAGTAATAATTTTCCCAAGCAGTCATATTCCCGAACATAGCTATTTGCTGCGGCACCACTCCAATCAATTTACGTATCTCATCCTTGTTGCTTTTTACGTTTTTTTCTAGCACCTGCACCTCTCCTTCATCAGCTTTTACCAAACCACAAATGATGTTGATACAGGTAGTTTTTCCCGCTCCATTTGGACCTAGTAGCCCTGTTATGCTATTAGTTTTTACATTTAAAGAAAGTCCGTCTAAAGCAGGTTGCCAAGAGCCTTTGTATTGCTTTCTTACATTTTTTAAGTCTACAGCAAAGGACATTATTTTGTAAAACTTAAGTCTTTGATCAAAAGAGGAGGTAGTTGAGGTAACATATTTCTAGGCAATAAAAAAGATGTGAGCTCTGCAAATTCTTTAAAAATATAATGGCTGTCTGCTGCTCCACGAAGATATTCTGCACCCGTGCTTCCACCTGTACCTACACGTTTGCCAATCGTTCGTTGCAC
>CBFGYQ010000485.1:0-1571 GCA_965652995.1 uncultured bacterium | reverse complement strand
GGCACATCCGTCTATATAGAACTCGAAACAAGATCCTTACAACAGCCTAACCTAACATTTTATGCCGATAAAAGTTTTCATAGTTGACGATCATCCCTTAGCCATTACAGGACTCAAAAATATGTTGGAAACAACAAATGAAATTACCGTTGTAGAAACGTATGATACCGGACAAAAGCTTTTAGATGCCTTACAAATAAATCAACCTGATGTTCTTCTTCTAGACCTCCAGCTTCCTGATTACAAAGGCAATGAACTGGCTAATATTATTCACAAAAAATACCCCGATATCAAAATATTAGTCATCACAAGTTTGGATGCTCCAACACACATAAAAGCACTTATGCGAATTGGCTGTAGCGGGTATATTCTTAAAAACACCAATGTACAATCACTAATAACAGCTATCAAAGATGTTCATCATGGCAACTTATATATCCAGCCTGATCTTAAAGAACAGATGCTGAACAACATGTTACATTTTGCAAGTACTACAAAAACTAAAGCTCCTAAATTGACCTCAAGAGAGAAGGAAATATTAGGGTTGATAGTGGAAGAATATACCAATCAAGAGATTGCAGAAAAGTTATCATTAAGTATGCGCACTATAGAAAATCATCGGTTCAGCATTATGCATAAGCTGGATGTGAAAAATTCTATCGGGTTGGTGAAAGTGGCTATACAACTTGGCATTACTGAATAGGATTAAAAAATCCCTTACTGATCGTAAGGGATTTCACTTAATAATCATCAATTATTTCTACCAAACTTTCGCTCTTTCACTTACAGGCTTGTACATTTTATCTCCTTCCTTCACTCCAAATGCCTGATAAAACTCGTCCATATTGCTAAGTGGTCCGTTACAACGCCATTCGTTAGGAGAATGCGGGTCCGTCATGATACGAGAAGCTATTTCTTCCGGACGTGTGCTCGCTCTCCAAACCTGCGCCCAACTTAAGAAGAAACGTTGATCGGGAGTAAAACCATCTATTTTCAAATCGCCTTTACCTTGTTTCGTTTTTTTGAATGCTTCATAAGCGATCGCCAATCCACCAAGATCTGCAAGGTTTTCACCAAGTGTAAGTTTACCATTTACATGCGTAGAATCTAAAACAGTATAACCATCAAATTGTTTTACAACAACGTCTGCTTTTTCTGTGAACTTCTTTGCATCCTCCGGCGTCCACCAATCTTGTAGATTACCATCAGCATCATATTGGCGACCTTGGTCATCAAAACCATGTGTCATTTCATGACCGATAACTGCACCTATACCACCATAGTTCACCGCATCATCAGCATTAAAATCGAAGAACGGATATTGTAAAATTCCCGCAGGAAAAACAATCTCATTGAACGCAGGATTATAATATGCATTCACTGTGGGTGGAGTCATTTGCCATTCTGTTTTATCAACAGGTTTACCAAGTTTGCTTATCATATAGTTGTATTCAAATGCTGCCGCAGCTTCTGCATTTTTATAATAGTTATTGCCTTCAATACTCAATGCGTCATAGTTTCTCCATTTGTCAGGATAACCTATTTTTTTCATGAAGGTGTTAAGTTTTGCT
>CBFGYQ010000484.1:0-1629 GCA_965652995.1 uncultured bacterium | reverse complement strand
AAGAAATTCAAGAAATCCAAGAAGCCATCGCAAATACTGACAAATTCAATTCGGTAAATACACATTTACAAACTGCATTAGTTATGCTTTCTGATAGGAAAAATCCAGACTATCGGAATTCAATAAAAGAAGCTATCTCTGCCGTAGAAGCTATGTGCAGTATAATCGCTAATGACCCTAAAGCAACCTTAGGAAGTGCTTTAAAAGAAATTGAAAAGAAGCATTCTTTACATCCTGCTTTGAAAAGTGCATTTTCTTCTCTTTATGGATATACAAGTGATGCAGGAGGCATTAGACACAAACTAACAGATGATACTGCAACAATTGAATTTGAAGATGCAAAATTCATGTTGGTTTCTTGTTCCGCTTTCATCAATTATTTAAAAGCGAAAATGAAGGAATAAGTAACATAAGAAAAGCTAAATGGTATTCCTCCGACCAACGGTGCCATCGCCACCACAGCCACATAGCAATTCCATAGCTCGGATAACAAAAAAACCCTCGCTCATCGCAAGGGTTTTATATCACAATTTACTTTTAGGATTTCTCTTAGTATGAAATAACGAATAGACAACAATGACTTCTTTAAAAACCTCATACACTATAACAAATGGGAAACGATGAACTATACATTGTCTTATTTCATCTTGAATTTTCGAATAACGAAATGGATATGTTGTAATTGAGAGTAGAGACTTTTCTATTTCCGTTTTGAAACGTTCACCTAATCCATTTTGCTCTCCTTCATAATAGTCATAAGCCTCTTGCATTTCTAAGAAGGCACGCCTATCTACCTGAAGTTGATACTTCATTTTTTGCGACCAAGTTGTCTTTTTACTTCTTCCCAACTCATCATTTCAGATTTGCCGGACAAATAGTCTTTTCTCCTTTCCTTCACCTCACTTAATTGATTCTCTGTAAGTGAATATTCAGCAAGCGTTTCTTCAATCTCACTTTTCAAAATGGTATAGATGGCTTTGATTTTTTTGTCATCAATAGCATCCAAATAGTTTTGTACTTTCCCTCTAATCGCTTCAGTTGTCATAATAAAAAATCTTTACTTAAAAATACGAAGTATTCTACAACAAAAAACCCTCGCTCAACGCAAGGGTTTATAACCTATAATTAATAACCTATGACCTATTTAAACTGCGGCACCAAGTCCTCAGCCAATTTGGTCATTTTAGCAATACCGTCTTCAGGAAGATTACCTTTCTTAAATTCATTCAAGATATCAGCATGTTTGGTTTCCATTTCTGTAAGGAATGCTTCTTCAAATTCTTTTATACGCTTCACAGGTACTTCACGCATCAGGTTGTTGGTACCTAGATATATAATTGCTACTTGTTTTTCTACAGAGTATGGCGTGAACTGTGCTTGTTTCAACACTTCCACGTTACGGCTGCCTTTATCAATTACGTTTTTCGTAGCAGCATCCAAGTCGCCACCGAATTTTGCGAACGCTTCCAACTCACGGTAAAGTGCTTGGTCAAGTTTCAATGTACCAGCTACTTTTTTCATGGATTTAATCTGTGCACTACCACCCACACGGCTTACAGAGATACCTACGTTGATCGCCGGACGGATACCTGCGTTGAACAAGTTACCTTCCAAGAATATCTGACCGTC
>CBFGYQ010000483.1:0-1631 GCA_965652995.1 uncultured bacterium | reverse complement strand
TTGGGGCGTGCAAGCTCTTTGGCAAACAGGAAAACCTTATTACGAAATGGCAGCAGCTCGTGCAGAGAATTTTAAAGAGAGCGTGAAAGTGTTAGACTTTATTCGTGAGATGGACCATGCGTATGCAGCAAGCGATGTGGTGGTGTCAAGAGCGGGTGCGTTGTCTATTGCAGAGTTGTGCATCGTAGGAAAACCTGTTTTGTTTGTGCCTTATCCGTTTGCTGCAGAAGACCACCAGACAAGCAATGCGATGGCGTTGGTAAATAAAAATGCAGCGTTGATGGTACCGAATGATAAAGTGATGGAAGACTTATTGCCTAAGCTGAAAAGCATGATTGATAATGTAGAGATGCGTGAAGTGATGAAAGAAAATTTGCAGGCAATGGCAATCAAAGATGCAGATAAAAGAATTGTAAATAAACTGATAGAGATAGCGAAAGCAAATTAAATGGCGAACCTTCAAAACATACAAAGCGTTTACTTCATTGGCATTGGCGGCATTGGCATGAGTGCAATTGCACGCTACTTCAATGAGCATGGTGTTGGGGTGAAAGGTTATGACAAAACAGAAACAGAACTCACGAAGAAATTACAACAAGAAGGAATTGAAATTCATTTTGAAGACAGTGCCGACTTGTTAGATAAGGAAGCACAGTTAATAGTTTATACGCCGGCAATTCCTAAAGAACATAAAGAACTGAATTGGTATCGTGATAATGGATATGAAGTGGTGAAGCGCAGCGATGTATTGCAATGGATAACGGATGAATTGTTTGCTATCACGGTTGCAGGTACACATGGAAAGACAACTGTTTCTACTATGATCGGTTTCTTGCTTCGCGAAACACAATACGGCTGTAACGCTTTCCTCGGAGGCATTTCGGTGAACTATGAAAGCAATTATTGGGGCGACGACAACAAAGTGGCAGTGATAGAAGCTGATGAATATGACAGAAGTTTTTTGAAGCTGCATCCTGATATAGCCGTATTGACTTCAATGGATGCAGACCATTTAGACATATATGGCACTGTTGAAGAAATGGAAACTGCTTTTATTCAATACACACAAAATATCAAACCAAATGGAATACTGTTAGTAAAACATGGATTAAAAAGAATAAGTGAGATGAAGGTGAATGAAGTGATGACGTACAGCTTACAAAACAGTGCTGCGGATGCGTATGCTGCCAATATTACGCAGAGGCAAGGCGGTTACATATTCGACTTCATGAGTAGCAAAGGAATGATACAACAAGTGCAATTGAATGTAGGTGGGATGCATAATGTGGAGAATATGGTAGCGGCAATTGCTGTTGCACAACAATTGAAGATAGATGCCCATCAAATAAAGAATGCTGTAGCGAAGTTTAAAGGTGTGAAAAGAAGATTTGAGTATGTGTTTAGAAACGATAAGATGGTGTATATAGATGACTATGCACATCATCCTGAAGAGTTGGCTGCATTGATAAAAAGTGCGAAAAGATTATTTGCTGATAAGAAATGTGTTGTGGCTTTTCAACCACATTTGTTTACACGCACCAGAGATTTGGTAGAAGGTTTTGCACACAGTTTGGATTTAGCAGATCAAGTGATTTTGTTAGACATCTATCCTGCTCGTGAGTTGCCGATTG
>CBFGYQ010000482.1:0-1634 GCA_965652995.1 uncultured bacterium | reverse complement strand
ATTTAAAACTGATTATTGATAAGATGCTTCCTATGGTGGCAGACGAAGGATTGGCGGACTATATGGATGTATTTTGCGAAAAAGGTTTCTTTAGTGTGGATGAAACAGAACGATTACTAGAAGCAGGTTGGAAATATGGTTTGAAACCTAAAATACATGGTAATCAACTGCATAGAAGTGGCGGTGTGCAAGTAGCTGTAAAGCATAATGCAGTAAGTGTTGATCATTTAGAAAGTCTTGGAGAAGAAGAAATTTCTACTTTACAAAATAGCAATACGATACCCGTACTATTACCCGGTGCCGCTTTCTTTTTAGGAATGCATTACCCACCAGCTCGCGAGTTAATCAATGCAGATCTTCCTGTTTGTTTGGCTACTGATTACAATCCAGGTACTTGTCCTTCCGGCAATGTACCGATGCTACTCACACTAGCATGTACGCAAATGAAAATGACTCCTGAAGAAGCAGTAAATGCCATTACCTTAAATGGTGCAGCAGCCCTCGAAATGAGTAAAGAGATGGGTAGCATTGCTGAAGGAAAAAAAGCCAACATCATCATCACTAAAAAAATCCCTTCTCTCGCTTACATTCCTTATGATTTCGGAAACAATCCGGTAGAGAGGATGATCATTAATGGGCGGTTGGTTTAACTTTTTTATTTCTATCCCCAATATATACCCTATCTAGGTGCTAAGTTTGGTTTTGCCAAATAGCATTATGAGCTGTGGTCATTTATTATCACCCACTCGCCCTTAATTTTTTTGAGCAGTAAGGTATAAGAGCCGGATAAATTTCCGGCTTCTCTATCTAGTTCCCACTTGCCTGTTACGAAATAATATTCTTTTGAAAGTTGTTTAATGCTAATGATGGTTGAAGTGAGTTTACCCATTGCCTTTGTATCAGGATAAGACTTTTTGTAGCGAGCCAAAGTTCGTTTATAACCATAAGTTGGTCCATTCTTTCCTATAAATACAAGACTGTCATTCTCCCAATAACCTTTCATATAACCGGCAATATCTCCTGCATTCCAAGCCACTACCTGTCTTGCAAGCATTGCTCTTATTGCAGATTCATCATTTGAAGACGCATTGGTTACATTAATTGTTGTAGAAAGAATCAATAAAAGCAAAAGGCGTTTCATAAAATCTAATTAGAACAGTAATTAACGCAATCTATCCATTGATTTCACCAACTTCTCGTCTTTTCGAATACCACTGATAGCAAAAGCAATAAATACAATTACGATAGCAGGAATCACAACACCGGCTTGGTAGCTTCCATTTTTAGGCATGGGAGAAGTGTTCTTAAAATTTTCTACATGCATCAAACTCACAGCAATAAAACCCACCGACACCAATAACGAAAGCCAACCTATAGATTTCTGCCGTTTTCTATTTTTAAAAAAGAAAACCGCTTGGAGAGGCATTATAGTCATAGCAACAGCTATAATTAGCAAAGGGAAAAAATCTGTAACTCTCAAATAGCTAACAACTGAACCTATACCTTGCTGTACATCAGCTTTGTAAATATATCCTGTGTACCAATCTAAAAATAATGTCGCACTGAACAACGATGCCAGTAGCAACCAAACAGTTTGTATTCTTTGTATCATAAATTAGTAGTTAGTTGATAGT
>CBFGYQ010000481.1:0-1635 GCA_965652995.1 uncultured bacterium | reverse complement strand
AATAGAAGGTGACTTCTTCTTTAGCGGACTGGAAAGATTCTAAACAATAATTATTGCTTTTTGTGAGCTACATCATGAGTTGATGTAGCTTTTTTGTATAGATATGTTTTGGCTATCATTATTGTAAGCCCGACGAAACTTAGAAACTATACATAATCGCTCGCACAGTTACCTCTCTGCCACTTATGGATAGGGGCTGTTGGTGAGCTAAACTCATTACATTTGAAATATGTTCAGTTATTGGGAAAAGCAATCATTATTCAATTACGACCATATTGTTATAGGCGCTGGAATTGTAGGACTTTCTACAGCGATAGAATTAGCCGAGAGATTTCCTAATCAAAGAATATTGGTTTTGGAAAAAAGTATGTTCCCTACAGGAGCAAGTACTAAAAACGCAGGCTTTGCGTGCATGGGAAGTGTAACAGAATTGCTAGCTGACTTGAAAATAACATCTGAAAGTGATGTGGTCGCATTGTATTCGCATCGTAAGGAAGGATTGGAGATTTTAAGAAACAGATTGGGTGATGAAAACATTGGTTACAAAGCAAATGGCAGTTACGAATTACTAAGTGAAAATGAACTATACGCTCTTGAACAAATAGATTATCTAAACAACCTTCTGCAACCCATCACTCAAAAATCGGCTTTTACAATTGCTCACAAGAAAATCAATGAATTTGGTTTCTCAACTGACTTCACTAAGGGACTTATTGAAAACAACTGTGAAGGAGAATTGCATACAGGAAAAATGATGCGCGCTCTCGCAGACGTTGCGATTGAAAGAAAAATAGAAATCAAGACAGGGGCAAATGTTTTGGAGTTTAAAGAAGAAGCAGATGGTGTAGCAGTATTTGTTGAAAACAACACATTCAAAGAACCTATTCAATTAAAATGCAAAACACTCAGCATTTGTACTAATGCATTTACACAACAACTTTTACCGGGCGAAAACATTCAACCGGGTAGAGGACAAGTTTTAGTAACAAAACCCATAAAAGATTTAAAACTCAAAGGTGTATTTCATTTTGATGAAGGGTATTATTACTTCAGAGAAATTGATGGGAGAGTACTATTTGGTGGTGGTAGAAATTTAGATTTCGAAGGAGAAACCACAACAGAATTTGGGTTGAGTCAATTGATTCAAGACGACTTAGAACAGAAACTTAAAGCAATAATTCTTCCTTATACATCTCCAGAAATAGATTTTCGATGGAGTGGTATCATGGCGTTTGGCGAAGACAAACAACCTGTTGTGAAAGCTATATCCAATCGTATTTTTGGAGCATTTAGAATGGGTGGAATGGGTGTGGCATTGGGCAGCAAAGTTGCAAGAGATCTAGTGCAACTTATTACATCAAACACAATTCAAAACTAATTATCGTTAACCTACTTTTTGATGGCAAAAAGTAGGCAAAAGCCAGTCGTAATCAATCAAGGGGTGATTACGACTATTTATCTATTATACTTTAGAATTACTGTGCTGCCTAACAATAGACCCTTGACCTTAATTATTGTTCTAAACTTAATACTTACGTAATAAGTTTTTTGTTTCCTACAAATTCTCCAAAATAAATTCTGTCATTCTTTTATAAAGATGGTAGCGTGTATTACCTCCTGAAATGCCGTGTGCTT
>CBFGYQ010000480.1:0-1638 GCA_965652995.1 uncultured bacterium | reverse complement strand
TGCATATTTTTCTTTCGTTGCTCTTTTGTTAGCCTATCCACATTACAAATTTAATTTAGTTTACAAGCTTAATACTTATAACGATTACATAAAAAAATGACTGTTTTTAAACAGTCATTTCAAATTCAATTATAGTTTTACTAATCACACATGAAATTTTATCCCCTGCGCCAGCGGTAATTGATCGCTCCAGTTCATGGTATTGGTTTGTCTGCGCATGTAAGCTTTCCAACTATCGCTACCGCTTTCACGACCACCACCGGTTTCTTTTTCACCACCAAAAGCACCACCGATCTCTGCACCACTTGTACCGATGTTTACATTAGCAATACCGCAATCACTTCCTTTATGAGATAAGAACGTTTCTGCTTCGCGCATGTTCAGTGTCATGATGGAAGAAGAAAGACCTTGTGGCACATTGTTCTGCATAGCTATGGCTTCATCCAATGTTTTGTATTGCATGATGTAGAGAATCGGTGCAAAAGTTTCGTGCTTTACAATTTCATATGTTGCTTCCGCTTCAAACACACAAGGCTTCACGTAGCAACCACTTTCATAACCTTTACCTTCCAACACACCGCCTGCAATTAATTGCTTACCACCTGCTTTCTTCACTTCTTTAATGGCATTTTCATAAGCTGCTACAGCATCTTTATCTATCAACGGACCTACATGATTTTTTTCATCTAGTGGATTACCGATGCTTAGTTGCTTGTAGGCTGAAACTAATTTTTTCTTGAAGGTATCGTACACTTTTTCATGAATGATAAGACGGCGTGTAGTAGTGCATCGCTGACCGGCTGTACCCACCGCACCAAACAAAGCAGCTCGTAAGGCAATATCCAGATCTGCATGTTCAGAAATAATGATGGCGTTGTTACCACCCAACTCCAACAAAGACTTACCTAAACGAGCACCAACAGAAGCCGCAACCGCTTTACCCATGCGCGTAGAACCCGTAGCAGAAACCAAAGGCACGCGAGCGTCATTGCTCATCAACTCACCAATATATCTACCACCTATCACTAAACCATTCACCCCTTCAGGAACTTTATTGGCTTTCAAAACTGCACTTACAATATTCTGACATGCTATAGCCGTCAAAGGTGTTTTTTCAGAAGGTTTCCAAATGCAAACATCACCGCAAACCCAAGCTATGAAAGCATTCCAGCTCCATACGGCTACCGGAAAATTAAACGCACTGATAACTCCTACGATACCTAACGGATGCCATTGTTCATACATTCTATGTAATGGTCTTTCACTATGCATGGTTAACCCGTATAGTTGACGGGACAAACCCACAGCAAAATCGGCAATATCAATCATCTCTTGCACTTCGCCATAACCTTCCTGCAAACTCTTTCCCATTTCATACGAAACCAATTTCCCTAAAGGTTCTTTATGCTTTCTCAATGCCTCACCAATTTGACGTACTATCTCACCACGCTTAGGAGCCGGTATCATTCGCCATTCTTCAAATGCCTTTTCACTTTGTTTTACAACAGCTTCATAGTTGCTTTTGCTCGCACCGATTACAGTTGCTATAAGCTTACCATCTACCGGTGAGTAAGAACTGATTTTTTCACCGTTGGACTTTATGGTTTTAGTACCTGTAGAAGTTCCGTCATTTATTTT
>CBFGYQ010000479.1:0-1649 GCA_965652995.1 uncultured bacterium | reverse complement strand
ATCAGAAATGATATT
Organism: uncultured bacterium; assembly: GCA_965652995.1. GTDB lineage: Bacteria > Bacteroidota > Bacteroidia > Chitinophagales > Chitinophagaceae > JAFIGV01. The sequence goes on along the minus strand of CBFGYQ010000479.1, from coordinate 1,634 downwards.
GGATGAAATGCTTCGTTTTGATTTTTGGAAACTCGTGGACGGACATTGGTTCGCAAAGAGGCTGATTGAAATGTTCATCAGTAAGAATACGAAATACAGCTTCCTGAATGGTTTTATAAAATGGTCGCTCATCTTGTCCATCTTCTACGCTATCACTTTAGGTATGTTACAATTGTACCAGTTTGGATTTATGCAACAATTTGTGTCCAGTAAGTACCACACGGTCTTTACTGTTTTGGGTGGACTGGCAGTTATAATTCTTGCAATACAAATATTTTTGGAAGGAAGAAATAGTAAAAAGAAAAAAGAACATCAAGCAAAGCAACCGCAGTATATTCCTAAAGAAAGAAAAGATGCTCCAAGAATCAAACAGCTTTTATGGTATGTCGTTTTCTTTTTGGCTGTTCCTTTTTTATTGCATTTGGTTTACCATTTAGGTGTCGTGCGTTTGGGAGGACAACTTCCTGAAGGAATTATCAATTTTATAAGAATCGCCTTTCATCTCATCGGTGCTTTAGCTATTGTTGGTTTGGTGTTATTGATCGCTGCCACGCTTTATTTTAAAGGAAGATTTGCACGTGCTGGTTTTGGCATCAATCCCGGCGACACATTCCAGCTTTGGATGATGGATATCATGAAAAGAAACAAAACAGAAACAACAAAAGAATTGATGGCTGCGATGAAGAAAAGAATTGATGACCAAAACTTAAAATTGAGAGTTGATAAAGACGACCCCAATCGAACCACTCAAATTGATCCTCCTTACATGTCAGTAATGGCGAGTGATGTGACGCTCCAAACAAAAGCAGAATTTCCGTTGAATGCCAAAGACTATTGGAACAATCCTGATGAAGTTAATCCTTCTGAATACGTGCGCGCGTCTATGTCCATCCCGGTTTTCTTTTCACCACACAAGGTAAAAGTGCAACAGAACATCCAAAATAATAGCGAAATGTGGCAGCAAAAATCAACAGCCATGGATAAAGCCAATGGTCTTTCTAAAGAAATATGGCTGGTAGACGGTGGAGTGCTTTCTAATTTCCCTATCAACATTTTTCACAATCCACAAGCACTCGTTGCTCGTATGCCCACCTTTGGTGTGAAGTTGGAAGATGAAATGCACATCAATCCCGATGAGGAATATTCTAAAGAAATGGGATTTGGAAAATTTCTCGGAAGCCTGTTTTCAACCATCCGTTTTTATTACGACAAAGACTTCCTGAAAAGGAATACACTTTACGAAAAAGCCATTGCACATATAGATGTAGAAAATATAAACTGGTTGAATTTTGGGATGGATGAAGAAACAAAAATCAAGCTTTTCAACCGTGGGGCAGAGGCCGCAAAAGCGTTCTTTTTAGGAGGAAGTTATTGGGTAGATGGCAAGATGAAAGATTCAAAATTATTTTCAGATGACGACGAGATCGGACGTGCTTTCAAAGATGGTTTTGACTGGAAAAAATTCAAAGAATTCAGAAAAAAGGCAATAGAAGACGACCTAAAAACCAATACAAAATCAGATACATTCCGCAATTCTACATTTGAATCAATTTCCAATAAGCAACAGGAGTAGATATTTAATAATATTTTCTAAATAATTGATTCTTAAAATAATAGATAATTAAATCGAAACT
>CBFGYQ010000478.1:0-1655 GCA_965652995.1 uncultured bacterium | reverse complement strand
CATTCATGAAAGATTTGAAGAGATGGAGAAAGATGAACTTATTAAAAGACTTATCTGGTTACAACTGAAGGAAACGATTGATAGCTACCACGATTCTCCGGACTTGAATGCTGGGTACGACGGTGGTAAAAACAGTACATCAGATCGCAGCGTAAGGTTGTTTATGAATGTTGGGGTAAAAGATGGATTTGATACACCGGATAAATTGGTAAGATTTATTGCTGAAGCCACCGACCTTGAAGGTAGTTTAATATCGAGAGTGACGGTGCGTGAAATGGCGAGCTTCTTCAATGTGCAAAACGATGCAGCAGAATTCATAAAAGAAACCCTTTCTACCAAGAAACATAAAGGCAGAAAAATACGAATAGACGAGGCAGAACAAAAAAGCCAAGTATGTTGACGAGCCAAGGTATTTTTCAAGATAAAATCGATATCCTCACGGAAACCCATATTGAGCATTTCATCGGCTTCATCCAACACCACATATTGCACAGTTTCCAAAGAAAGTGCTTTACGTTCCAGTAGATCTATCAATCTGCCGGGGGTAGCCACCACTACTTGCGGATGTCCTTTCAATTCACGAATCTGCCCTCCGATGGGCACACCACCATACACAGCAGTTGTTTTCAAACCGCGCATGTAACGACTGTATTTCTTGAATTCTTCTTGTATTTGCATGCACAACTCACGCGTAGGCGAGAGTACCAAAGCTTGCACGTCACGACGCTCCACATCCATATGATGCAACAATGGCAAACCAAACGCAGCTGTCTTACCGGTTCCTGTTTGTGCAAGACCAATTATATCAGAAGGATCGGATAAAAGATGCGGAATCACTTTTGCCTGGATAGGCGTAGGTGTGTCAAAACCCATGTCCGTAACGGCTTGGGTCAATTCCTCTCTCAAGGAGAGGGTTGAAAATGTAATCATTTAATTAAGAACTGTATTTATAAAAATTCGTGCAAAGGTAGTGGAATATAACTAACGTATTATGTATTTTATAAACTATGTATACAATTGCTACTTCTCCAACTGTTTTATTATCCGCATCACTTTAGTTTCAAACTCTTCATTGGTTAGCTTTTCTCTGTTAAGTGCTTCAGCATAAATAGGGAATGAAAACGGACTGAGTCGCTCGCAATCTTTTAACACGATGGTTTGTTGCTGCATTCGTTTTAGTGCTTCTAAAATACGTATCTCTTCCATCTGGAAGATCATCACTTCGTCATAGGCTTGTTTTAATAAAAGATTGTTGGCTTCGTGTTCGGTAAATACATTAAAAAACAGTTGTGAAGATGCTTGTAAATGTCTTGTCTTCACCTGTCTTCCCGGATAGCCGCTAAAAGTAAGACCTGCAATGCTCGCAATATCTCTGAATTTTCTTCTCGCCATTTCTGTAAGATTCACAGTTTTGGAAATGTCTTCAAAAAGATTTTTAGTGCTGAACAAGTCTTTTTGCATCGCTTCTTCGAAAGGTATTTCCTGATCGCTCAACAACTCAAATCCATAATCATTCATAGAAATAGAAAAGCTCATAGACTGAAAAAGAGAAATGCGATAAGCAAATAGGGCAGCCAACCCTTCATGCACATTTCTTCCCTCAAAAGGATAAAAGAAAATATGATACCCTTCTTTGGTTTTTACTTTTTCTATCA
>CBFGYQ010000477.1:0-1661 GCA_965652995.1 uncultured bacterium | reverse complement strand
ACAATACAACTATGGAAAGAAAGGTAATGGATTAAAAAAGCTAAAGACATTCAAGGCAAATAGCACTGGAGTTGAAAGAATGAGCGTCAATAAGAATATTTTATTTGTAAGAGGAACCAATTCTTCGTTGTCAATGTTTGATATAAATAACAACTGTGAGAAGATCATAGATGTGAACTTTATTCGAGATCGAGATCAAATAGTGTTAGATAAGGACGGTTACTATTTCACTACCAAGTATGGAGCAAAATATCTTGCCTTTAAAAAAGGAACCGAAATATTTCCTTTCGAACTTTTCGACTTTACATACAACCGTCCTGATAAGGTTTTAGCTGCATTACAAAAGCAAGGTCTTTCATCGGATGGACTGGTTAAGGCATATGAAAATGCATATAAAAAAAGAGCTGCAAAAAACCTTTCCTCATCAACTACTAATCAAAAAATGCCTATCGTTTCTGCAAAAACCAAAGACATTAATAAAGTAGTTTATGATAGTAAATTGAGCATACCGGTATCCGCTTCGTCTTTCGGCTCGAAGTTAGAAGCACTAAACGTATTGGTGAATGGCGTTCCTTATTATGGGAGTAATGGTCATCCAATTTCCGGAAAGTCGTGGAATGGTTCAGTCTCTTTACAATTATCCACAGGAGAAAACAATATCAAAATATCTGTGAGAGATGATAAAGGCATAGAATCTTATCCTGAAGTAATGAACCTTAATTACGTCCCTCCGTCAGAATTGAAGCCTGATTTGTATGTAGTAGCATTAAGCGTGTCAGATTATGAAAGCGATCATGACTTGAAATATGCAAAAAAAGATGGAAATGATATAGTTAACTTTTTCGCAGGTAGTGAGAAGTATTCCAATATTTTTATTGATACTCTTTTTGATAAGAATGCCACGCGCGAAAATTTCCTAGCTCTTAAATCAAAATTGCTTCAATCGAAACCTGACGATAAGGTAGTGTTGTTTGTTTCGGGACATGGATTGCTAGACAAAAACTACGATTTTTATTTTGCAACGTATGATTGTGATTTTAAAGATCCGTCTCAAAGAGGCATCAACTATGCAGAAATAGATTGGATGCTTGATTCCATACCAGCTAGAAAAAAATTACTCCTCATTGACGCTTGTCATAGTGGAGAGGTGGATAAAGAAAGTGTTGAACGCAAGAAAACTAATTTATTAGCTCAAAATGTAGTTGCAACTTACTCGGGTAAAAAAGGTGTGGAAGTGACAAACAACAGCATAGGTCTCGAAAACTCGTATGTGCTTATGCAAGACTTATTTGCAAATCTTAACAGAGGCTCCGGTACAATGGTGATAGCTGCCGCCGCCGGTGATAGCTATGCTGAGGAATCATCACTTTGGAATAACGGAGTTTTTACCTATTCATTATTAAACGGATTAAAAAACAAAACGGCCGATCTTGATAATAACAGAAACATTACCATATCAGAGTTGCGCGATTATGTTTACAAAACAGTAGAGGAAGAAACGAATGGAAGACAAAAGCCAACAGCACGTCAAGAAAATCTGGAATGGGATTGGAGTGTTTGGTAAGTTGAGTTAATTAATTACTTCTTTTGTCCTTCACTAAATAATGCCTTGCTTACTTCATTTGATTTTATTCCCTTCATAGTTTGTTCTATAACTAAGT
>CBFGYQ010000476.1:0-1671 GCA_965652995.1 uncultured bacterium | reverse complement strand
AGCCAACCTTCAGCGAAAACCTCGTAACTCGTAGCATTATTACCATCTAATTTTACAAGCATCACACGATAGCCAATTGGTTTACTACGATTCCACGAACCATGTTCTGCTATGAAGATTTGGTTTTTGTACGAATCGGGAAACATAGTTCCTGTATAGAATTTCATTCCCAATGCAGCAGTATGAGGAGCCAATTTTTGAACGGGAGGTGTGAACTCGCTACAATCATGTTGACTTCCATATTCAGAATCTTTGATGTTATCTGCATGACAATAAGGATAACCGAAATTCATGTCTTTTTTCTCTGCGCGATTCAGTTCATCGGGTGGCAGATCATCGCCCATCATGTCTCTACCGTTTTCTGTAAACCAAAGTTCGTTGGTGTTAGGGTGCCATGCAAATCCAACTGTATTGCGAATACCGTGTGCATAAACTTCTTGTTCCGTACCATCTGCATTCATTCTGGTAATGGAAGAATAGCGTGGGTCTTTTATATGATCATCACAAATATTACATGGCGCGCCTACAGGAATGTATAGTTTATTATCAGGACCAAAAGCAATGTACTTCCAACCATGATGTTTGTCAGATGGATAGTTGTCTGTAACCAATATGGGCTTAGCAGGATTTTGTAACTGGGATTCGATATTGTCTATTCTCCATATTTTATCTATTTCTGCAATGAACAATGAACCATTATGAAACGCTACACCGTTCGGAGTATTCATGTCTTTTGCAACTACATATTTCTTTTCAGCAACTCCATCACCATCTTCATCTCTCAAAGCATAAACACTACTTCCTTTTCTGTTACCAACGAATAGGGTCCCATTATCGCCCATAGCCAGAGAACGAGCATTATCTACTTCTCCAAAAATGGAAATGCTAAAACCTTGCGGCAGTTTAATGGATGCTAGTTGAGGATTATCTGTTTTTTGTAAGGCTTTGTTTTTACAAGTGGCACTGATAAAACTCAAGCAAACAAAAGAGAAAAATAAAGGAAGACGTTTCATATCACATAATTAATGTAGATGTTCCTAACAAAAGTATGCCTTTATGAAAGTGTTGATTGGTGCAAGATCAATCAAACGACTGATTTCCTGCTGCTGCTTTTTTCAATACAGCTTCGTATTCTGTTGCAGTAAGGTCATTGAAGAAATAATGCACAGGGTCTATTTTTTCTTTATTACGGATCACTTCATAATGCAAATGCGGACCGGTACTTTTCCCGGTGCTTCCCACCCATCCAACTACTTCACCGCGAGCTATTCGTTCTCCTTGTTTCACTTTGATGCGCACCATGTGTCCATAAAGCGTTTCGTAGCCATAGCCATGATTGATGATAACATGATTTCCATATCCACCATCATCATAACCCGAAAAACGCACGGAACCGTTGGCCGTAGCATAGATAGGTGTACCCATTGCTGCTGCAAAATCAAGACCGGTGTGCATTTTAGGTGTTTTATAAATAGGGTCAATTCTATACCCAAATCCTGATGCGATGTGATTAAGCGTCTTGTTGGAAACCGGTTGGATGGCAGGAATTGATGCCAACATTTTCTCTTTGCTCTTTATCAACTGCTGTAGTGTATCATAAGAAACCCGCTGCACTTGTATGCGATGATGCAGTGAAACCATTTCTTTTTGCAACTCACTGATCAGTTCATC
>CBFGYQ010000475.1:0-1674 GCA_965652995.1 uncultured bacterium | reverse complement strand
CTGTTGCAAGACAATCGAAATATGCGATAGCGGTGGCTTACAGTTATAGTGATTTGGTTGATAAATTGAATGTTAGTGTAAACGCTCGTGGTGAAATTGTCAATGGAAAATCCTATTTTTTACCCGGTATCAGTGCATCGTATCAATGGTTTGATTGGATGAAACTCAGAGCGAATATTCAACGAACGTATCGAGTACCTACTTTGAATGAATTGTATTATGAACCTGGTGGCAACAATTACTTAAAACCGGAACATGGCTGGGCGCAAGATGCAGGCTATACACTTAGTTTTCATCCTACAAAAAACTTCTCCATTCATCACGATCTAGCAGCTTATCATCGTCTTATCAATAACTGGATCGTTTGGTATGGTGGAGCTATTTGGACGCCACACAACATTGCCAAAGTGAGAAGCACAGGTGTAGAGTTGGAATATCTTTTTAAATATCAATTGCAAAAACTCGCACTTCATCTTGGACTGAAAGGTAACTACACAAGAGCTGTGACAACAGAAAGTTATGTGCAAGGAGATGGAAGTGTTTGCAAACAGATTCCCTATACTCCAAAATATGTAGGACTTATCAACACAGGATTTACTTACAAATCTTACCACTTCAACTACAATCATATCTATACAGGTTTGCGTTATTTCAATGCGGATGAAACAGGTATGTTACCTTCTTATCAAATATCTAATATTCAAGTAAGCAAAGACTTTTCGTTAGGCTCAAACATGCTGCAAACCTCGCTATTGGTCAATAATATCTTTAACGAACAATACACCGTTGTTGCACAAAGACCAATGCCCGGTAGAAACCTCTCCCTTTCTATAACTCTTAGAAAAAAATAATACTGTATCTTTCCACCTTGAATTAAAAATTACTTTGAGGCATAATGTTTTGTTTGCCTCACCACCATGGGCTTTGATATTTTTATAACGCTGTTCCTTGTAATATTGAATGGCTTTTTTGTAGCGGCTGAGTTTGCCATTGTCAAGGTGCGTTCCTCACAGATAGAAGTGCGCGAAGATGTCAATAAGACCATTTCCGGTGCCGCGCGACACATCGTTAATAATCTCGACGCTTATCTTGCCGCCACGCAGTTAGGAATTACGTTGGCGAGCCTTGGTCTTGGTTGGGTAGGCGAGGAAGTGACTACCAATATTCTTCTACGCATTTTTGATTTTTTCAATCTCGATCTTTCAGAAACAGCGGCGCATCGTTTGGCAGTACCTTTTGCGTTTGCGTTTATCACCGTATTGCACATCACGTTTGGTGAGCTGGCTCCTAAATCATTGGCGATACGTTTCCCTACCAACACTACATTTTTTGTGTCGCTACCATTGCGATTGTTCTATTTTGTTTTCCGTCCGTTTATTTGGATGCTTAATGGCTTCGCAAATTTTATTTTGAGATTGATAGGAATAAAATCGGTACATGGCAGTGAGATACATTCGGAAGAAGAATTGAAAATGATCATTTCTGAAAGTCATGAAGGGGGCGCGATAGAAGAAACAGAACGCGACCTTATCAGAAATGTTTTTGATTTTGATGACCGCCGCGTGAGTGATATACAAACGCTTCGCAAAAATATTACCGCGATGAAGGCTGATTTTACCATTCAGCAAGCTATCAATTTTGCTATCGTAGAAGGCTATTCGCGTTATCCGGTTT
>CBFGYQ010000474.1:0-1675 GCA_965652995.1 uncultured bacterium | reverse complement strand
TAGGCGGCATTGGTGCATTAGCTCCTGAACGAAGAACAGATCTCGCTAAACTGGGGATGCGCGCGCTACTTTGCGGTACATTAGCAAGCTATCTTAGTGCGACTATTGCAGGGATATTATTTTGATTCTTATTTTAGGTAGAATAAAAATATTAGAGAACGAAAGTTTGGCAGCACAGTACTACAACGGCTTAATAGATTGACCGTCGTAATCACCCGGTGATTGATTACGACTGATTTTTGCCTATTTTTTGCCATCAAAAAGTAGGATAGAACAAAAAGAGATTTTAAACGCAATACCTTTTAAACTTCATACGTATTCCCCTCCACACTCACTTCCACACTCTCAAAAACAGTTTCTGCTTCCTCTTTGAATAATTCAATGTCTCTGTACTTCGAAGAATAATGTCCTAACAAAAGCTTTCCGGCATTTGCTTTCAAAGCTAATTGTGCGGCTTGCTTTGCTGTTGTATGAAAACGCGCAGTTGCCTTTACCGCATTGTCATCCAAATACGTGCTTTCATGATAAAGTAAATCAACATCCTTGATATGCCCTAAAAAACTTTCTGTGTAAATAGTATCAGCACAATAAGCGTAGGTTTTCTCTTTCGGTCCGGCTTCCGTTACCCATTCATTTTTTACCACATACCCATCTTTTCGTTCATAATCTTCTCCTGCTTTCAGTCGTTCAAAAAAGTAAGTGGGTATTTCATATTCTCTACATTTTTCGGGGAGTAGTTTTCTGCCTTTTGTTTTTTGCGTCACTAAAAATCCATGGCAAGCAATGCGATGTTCCGTAGGAAAACATTTTACAGAGAATCTTTTCGAATCAACCAGCATTGCGGCACCTTCCGGTAATGGGTGAAAATGCAATTCATAACAAAGCCTCGTAGCAGCCACTTGCAAGATTTGATTGATTAAACCTTGCAGTTCCTTCGGAGCAAATAAATGTAAGGGTTGCGTTCTCCCTAAAAGGCTCATGCTGTTGATCAATCCCGGTAAACCGAAATAATGATCGCCATGAAGATGACTGATAAAAATGTATTCGATCTTGCTCCATTTCATACCATATTTCTGCATTTGTATCTGCGTGCCTTCACCACAATCTATCAACAATTGTTCACTTCCTACATTCACTACTTGTGCAGTTGGGTGGCGGTCGTAAGCAGGCAAAGCTGAGTTATTTCCAAGTATGGTTATTTGCATTATACGATATCCTCTCCTTCTTCCCCCAATAAATCTCTCTCCAACACTTCCATACTCACAATATCAATCGCTTCTATCATCGTCGGTGCAATATTTATCGTGTGATAATATTCATGATTTTGCAATGTTGCTTTTATGCTTTGTTGCAGATTGGTAAATACCAACGATTGATTCTCCGTATAAAATTCTTCGTGCATACTTGCCAAAGCATCCATGATAGTTTCGCTGGCTTCATTGCAATCGCTTAAGTCAACGATTAGATTTTCTGCACCATCACCTACCAATTCTGTCCACTTTTTACTAATGGCTTCTGTCAAATTTTCATCTAAGACAGTTGAATGGGGAGTTAAAACGGTATAATTTTCCTTGGTATCAATTTTGAACATCATAAAAACAATATAAGATTAATGATTATGCGGCTTCAGCATCTTTCTTTACACGCTGAGACAAAAATAATACAGTTATAGCCA
>CBFGYQ010000473.1:0-1677 GCA_965652995.1 uncultured bacterium | reverse complement strand
ATTATGCAAGAAACAATAAATCCACACAGAGTTGTTTTTCATTTATCAAGTGATGATGTACAGGTTCACACGGCATTGCTAAGTAATATCAATAACGCTTTGAAAGCCTTCGATAAACTTGAAGTGGAAGTGGTGACACACGGACTTGGAATAGAATTCTTGCAAAATATTTCTGTTGTAAAAGACAGCATTGAGAAATTATCGCAAAAAGATGTCGTTTTCATGGTTTGTAAAAACACTCTCGTCGCAAAAGAAATCGACTCATCAAGTCTTTTATCATTTGCCGAAATTGTTCCTTCCGGAATAGCGCATATCATACAAAGACAAACTGAAGGTTGGAGTTATATAAAAGCAGGATTTTGATTTGGCTAATGTTGATTCAACTATTCATTAAGTCACTCCAAACATCTCTAAAATCTTCAATACCAAACTGAAAATGGTGGCATGAATCCCGACGATAAAACTCTTTGACGCTTCTTTGTCTTTGAGAATAATAGATTTAAGTTTCAACACTTTTAGTTCCCCATCAGCAGATCTCTGAGTCACTTCTATATCTCCAGAAGCTCCGGTAAAAGCTTCTACAATAGCTGATGAAAATAAATAGGCCGCGTAAGCTAATGGCATAATGACGAATATATGAAAGAATACATAGGACAATACCACGGGAAAAGCCAGTATCATACATAATGTCCCAACAAATCCAAGTAACATAGAGCTTTGCGGATTTCTGTATTTGCTAAAACCAATAGAAATGAAATTAAGCAACAAGCCCATACACGTAAAATTGCCCGCCAAAAAACGTGCAGGATGATAAGAAGTCATTTCTTCCAGCAGTTCTGTAAAGCTCTCACCAATGGCTGATTTTTTAATAAAACCAATAGCTATTCCATAAAAACCAACAATAGTGAGTAAGAGTGTAATCTTATCAACATTCTTTCCTTGTCCGAATTTCATGATGAGAAAAATCTCGGCAGCAAACGCACCGATCAATAGAAAGAAAAGAACATATTTGGCCTTCATGAAATCAGCTATTTACTTTTTCGATGACCCCGATGCTTCTACATTAACTGACTGATATAAGATCTCCAACTCTTCCCAAACAGGTTCTGCTACATCAGCAGTAAGCGCAGAATAGGAAATGCGAATCGGTTGTGCTTCTCTGAACTTATAAACAAAAACAGGTTTATGTTCCTTGTCTAAAATTTGGATGGTAATATCTCTTTTTGAAAGGTTGCCTGGTCTGTCTTGTTCCTCCCACCACTTAAAAAATTCATTATCGTTGGAGAATAAAAAACGTCTTAATTTGACCGTTCCCAATTCTTTTTTTCCGAGTGTTCGATGATTGGTGGAGGTGGGAGATGTGCCTACATTTACCTCAACAACTTCTCTGGTGAACGAGAGTCCTGAAACAGAGATCAGGTCTTTTCGTGTGCCGCCCCAATCGAGTGAAAAATGAAAGTCAAGCATAAGTTTTTCCATAACTATAAACGTTTTCTATTGAAATTTAGAGTGAAATTTTAGTTTCGATTAAATTATCTACTATTTTAGTAATCAATAATTTAGAAAATATTTTTAAATATCTACTCCTGCTGCATATTGGAAATTGATTCAAATGTAGAATTACGGAATGTATCTGATTTTGTATTGGTTTTTAGGTCGTCTTCTATTGCCTTTTTT
>CBFGYQ010000472.1:0-1677 GCA_965652995.1 uncultured bacterium | reverse complement strand
TGTACATAAGCTGCGAGTCCTAACCATAGCAGTATTACTAGCAATACCAAAGACACAACAACAATAAGTGAGATTTTTAACCAGCGCACCATACAATAGAGTTATAACCCTAATATAAGAAAACCATTCCATCAATAAGAATGTGCACGCGACACTTCAGTTTTGTCTACCTTTTCACCACATGACTAAGCATCCATCTTTGCTTTCAATTCTTCACTTGCTGGCACAAGCGGTAGTCGCAACACATTTTCACAAATAGCCATTTTAGAAAGCACATATTTCACCCCGGTTGGATTTCCTTCTGCAAACAACAAACGAATATTATTTAAAAGCGAATAATGCAGTTTTCTAGCTGCATCAAAATTTCCCGCAAGCGATTCATTTACCATGTCAGTAAACTCTTTTGTAAAGCAGTTTGCTACTACCGATATCACCCCTTCAAAACCAATAGCAATTTGAGGGACTACCAAATCATCATCACCCGAAAGCACAGCAAAATGTTCAGGTCTCCCATTCACCAAATCCATGCATTGAGAGAATATACCGCTTGCTTCTTTTATGGCAACGATATTTCTAAACTCGCTAGCTAAACGTAATGCAGTAGCCGGTAAAATATTGGTAACCGTTCTACCCGGTACATTATAAAGTATTATTGGCTTATCTGTTGCAGTAGCAATAGCTTTAAAGTGCTGATAAATTCCCTCTTGAGAAGGTTTATTGTAATAAGGCGCAACACTTAAAATTCCCGACACTTTGCTCAAGTCATACTCCTTCAAAAGCTCTAGAACTTCAGCTGTATTATTTCCGCCAATACCACAAACAACTGGAACTCGCTCATTACATTTTTCAATGATGTACGCTAAAACTTCTTTTTTCTCTTTAGAGGTAAGTGTAGGCGTTTCTGCTGTAGTACCGAGTGCTACTAAATAATTGACGCCATTCTTTATTACATGGTCTATCAGTTTTTCTAATGCAGGGAAATCAATAGCACCATCTATTTGAAATGGTGTAACCAGTGCTACACCCGTGCCACGAAATGTGTGAGGCATATTTGAAATTTTAAAAAGTAAGAATATTAAACTTTCCAGTAAATATTGTTAGGTTAAGTGTTGTTGACGTCTATTAACAACATTACTGTTCCTCAAAAAAGCCCATCTTTTCAAACTTAGCAATGCGTTCTTCTATGCGTTTATCGGCTTTTTTCTTCGTAAGTTCTTTTAGTGATTTCAATAAATAATCTTTCAAAGTTGAAGCCATTGCTTCTGGATTGCTGTGCGCACCACCTACAGGTTCTTTAATTATATCATCCACCAAATTAAAACCCTTCATATCTTCAGATGTAAGTTTCAACTGCTCAGCAGCTTTTTCTTTATTATCCCAATTACGCCACAAAATAGAAGAACAACTTTCTGGCGAAATGACTGTGTACCAAGTGTTTTCGAGCATTGCCACTTTATCTCCTATGCCAATTCCTAATGCACCACCACTAGCACCTTCTCCTATTATCACACAGATGACAGGTACTGTCAAGTTCACCATTTCGAATAAATTTCTAGCGATCGCTTCACCTTGTCCACGTTCTTCTGCTTCCAGCCCCGGGTATGCTCCCGGTGTATCTATAAGTGTGATGATAGGGCGGTTAAACTTTTCTGCCATTTTCATCAATCTTAACGCCTT
>CBFGYQ010000471.1:0-1683 GCA_965652995.1 uncultured bacterium | reverse complement strand
GTCCTCAAAGTGCAACTATCTACAGCAACGCATCAGGTGGTGCTGGTTTAGCGTATTCATGGGCTGGTAGCGGTGCTGCAAATTTAAGCTGCACAAACTGTGCTAATCCTGTATTTACACCTACTGTCGCTGGCAATTACACTTTTACTGTAACGGTTACTAATAGTAACGGTTGTAGCACTCAATGTGATGTGACATTCTGTGTGAAAGATATAAGAGAGTATAAGAAAGGACAACCTAGCGGCAAAGTGTATCTATGTCATGTTCCTCCCGGAAATCCGGCGAACGCTAACACAATTTGCATCAGCGTTAATGCAGTAGCTTCCCACTTGAGCAATCATACAGGCGACCATCTAGGCACCTGTGGTCAAGCATGCGGTACTAATGCAAAAATGGCTACCGAAGAAATTGCAGAGCTAGTAGAAGAAATAAAAGTTTATCCAAATCCTAACAATGGTTCTTTCATAATCGAAATACCACACGGTGAGGAAAACACGTCTGTACTAGTTAAGGATGTTCAAGGAAAAGTGATAGCTAAGAAAATTGTAACTCATGATGATGGTGCGAAAGTTAGATTTGATCTTTCAAACGTAACAGCGGGCATGTACTTCGTAGAAGTAATAAATGCTGATCATCGATTTACAACTAAGTTGATCATACAATAAGTTTTATCGTGGAATCGGTAAGAACAGCAGTCAATACGGCTGCTGTTCTTTTTTATATTTGGGTACTCGATTTTTCAAACTGAAAAAAGACTAAATGAGATTGTGCAGAATAGGGACGCACATACCTATTTCAATTCTTCAAAATATCCTGTTTTCTTATTCTTCACCACATTGTCCCAATTGTAGTAACGACCATTCATAGCTACATAAACACCGTAGGGTAATGCTTGCAAGAAAGCAAGTGCAGCACCCAGATTAAAGAACCCATCAGAACTGCCGAATTTGTAAGGTATCATTGCTCCGGTAATGACAATGGTTTTGTTGAGATTTTCTTTAGCTATGTAAGCCGCTGTCAATGCCATAGTATCCGTACCGTGTGTGATGAGGATTTTGTCTTCCGGTGCATTTTTACAATTGTGCAAAAGCAACTCTCTATCCGTATCCGTCATCTCCAGACTATCTACCATCATCACGGTTCTTATTTCGGTGTCTAACACACAACGACCCAGTTTCAACATTTCCGGCACATGGGTTTCTTCAAAATCCAGCTTGCCGTTTATCATATCATATTCCTTATCGAAAGTGCCGCCTGTAACGAGTATGCGAATGCTCATGGAAGTTGTAAGTTGTTAGTCGTTTGTAGAAGGTCAAAAGTAAAAACTATTTAGTGCAAGTTTATAGTTCTTTTTTGTTGTCCGAGCTGTAGAATGCTGATGAAGCTTTTGCGGCGTTGGCACCGTTCATGGCTACTGCTACTATTTTTGCTTTTCACACACATCAACTCTCGCGTCATTTCGAACGAAGCTTTTTTAGCGGAGTGAGAAATCTCCTGAAAGTTGTTGCTCCGATTGAGGAGATTTCTCCCTGCGGTCGCAGAAATGACGGAATGCTATTGGGCTTTAAGGTGTTAGATGAGAGGCACAAGTTGGCTATACACAATTTTTAGCCCTTGTTGTTCTTATGACCAACAAGAAATGCAGATAGTTGTTGGTGACAACACCAACAATGGCACTCCTAC
>CBFGYQ010000470.1:0-1685 GCA_965652995.1 uncultured bacterium | reverse complement strand
AGGTAGCAAAAGGAAAGCCTTGGGGTTTTGAATTGAATATGCGTCGTTTGGAAGCCTGGGCTAAAATTGGCCACATCTTTAAAAACAAACCTGCTACGAGCATGGGCTTACAGCTTTCGGGAATTTATCATACACAAGATTCTAAATACGGCTTTAAAAACTACGACGCCACACAGAAAAGTTTTTATGCAAATCTCATTTATCAATCTATCATCGGGAATACACAACATGTTATCAAAGGTGGCTTAAGTACATTGGTTGATAACTATGATGAAATGTTCGAGAATTACACGGACACATCCATGATTTCTATTTTCCCAACCAACTATAAACGCACTGAAGTAGTGCCGGGTGCTTTTGTAGAATATAGCTACAATCCTTCTCAAAAATTCAACATCGTTGCCGGGCTTCGTGGAGATTATCATAATATTTTCGGATTCTTTGCTACACCGCGCTTGCATATTCGTTATGCACCGGCAGAGCGTTCTGTATTCCGTGCATCCGTGGGTAGAGCGCAACGTACTGCGAACATTTTTGCAGAGAACATGGGTTTTATGGCTAATGCTAGAGGCTTTGTAATTATGCGTCCTCAAACAGGGAAAGCTTATGGATTAAATCCTGAAGTGGCTTGGAACTACGGAGCAAACTTCACTCAGAAATTCAGGTTGAATTATCGTGATGGATCGTTTAGTGTTGACTATTACTACACCGATTTTAAAAATCAAATTGTAGTTGACCTCGATGCTGATCCGCACCAAGTGCAGTTTTACAACCTTGCTGGGAAATCATATGCACATAGTTTTCAAGCACAGTTGGATTATGAACTGATTCGCAATTTAGATCTAAGACTTGCATATCGCTGGTATGATGTGCAAACGACTTATGGAAATGAGTTAAAGCAAAAACCACTGATTAATCCGCATCGTGCGTTTGCAAACATTGGGTATGAAACGCGCAATCATTGGAAGTTTGATTATACCGTGCAATGGATAGGTCCGAAACGCGTACCGGAAAGACATTCACACGCCAACAATTTGGATGAGTATTATTCACCTTCTTATGTTTTGATGAATGCACAGATCAGTAAGTCTTGGAATAAAGAACGATTTGAAGTATATGTAGGAAGTGAGAACTTGACAAACTATATGCAACACCACCCTATTACTTCTGCCGAAAATCCATACTCATCAGATTTTGATGCTTCATTTATTTGGGGACCTGCAATGGGTAGAAATATTTATGGCGGATTGAGATATAAGATTTTTTAGTTGATTGGAAATTAGTTGAATAGTAAATTGGGTTAATCCTTTATAGTTTCATACTATCATAACCTGTTGTGCGATTGAATTTATAGAAGAAATTGGCTAAAACTCGCGTCATTGCTGCTTACTCTATTTAGCATTAAATCTATTCCAAACGCAGCAATGACGCGAGTATCTCTTCTTTTTTAGCACTTTTTAATCGCATAACAGGTTATGATACTTCAATCATCTGATCAACCATTCAACATAATCAACTACCCAACATGAATCACGAAAAATTACGCGAATGTTGTTTGAGTTTTCCCGGAGCTACAGAAGGCATCAAATGGGAAGACCATACTTGCTATATGGTGGCTGAGAAAATTTTTTGCATGACCGGAATGAACGATAATAGTGCCGTGAATTTGAAAACCAGTGTAGAAG
>CBFGYQ010000469.1:0-1687 GCA_965652995.1 uncultured bacterium | reverse complement strand
TTTACCCAAAGCTGCACCATTTGAAATTCGCCACCTTTTTTGCTCCATTCTTTTTCATGAAATTCTTTGTGTAAAATTCCATTCGCCGCAGTCATCCATTGTACATCACCTTCATGTATTACGCCGCCACTTCCGGTGCTATCTGCATGTTCCACTTTTCCTTTGTAGGCAATGGTCACTGTTTCAAAACCCTTGTGTGGATGTACACCCACGCCACGCGGAATTTCACTGGGACTAAATGTGTATTTACTGTTATAATCCAGCATGATGAAGGGATCCATTTCCTGCATCGTTGATGTGCCGGGAATGAAATTGTGTACTCTAAAACCATCGCCCACAAAATGCGGTGCTGCAGGTTTTGTGATTCTTGAAATTTGTTTCGTGTTCATTTTATTGCTCCTTTTTATTTATTGATTTTTCGTTGTACAAATGTCCCATCAATTGCAGGCTTCTCCATTGATGTAGGTTAAGAACCAAAATTGGGATTGTCAAAAAATGTTCTAGTAGTTTCTTGTTGCGCATCACTCCATTTTGCTAACAAACCACTCAACTTAAAACGTAAAAATTCTTCATCATTCATGTTCACATTTACAAAGGCAGCATCGGGAAATAATACCTCCGCCAACTTGTTGAGTTTATTGTAGTCTTCCTTCGGCAAAGCTTTATCTACCAATAACAAATCATACTTGCCATTGCTCATTGCTTCAATTGCTTTTTCAACATCGGTTTCTATGTTTAAGGCAATGTCTTTAAATCTAGACACAGTAATTGCAAGAATATCATTAGTTGTTGCTATAATCGCTAATGTTCTTAATGGCTTCATATTCCTATCGTTTTTGTTTTACAAATTTACATTGAGGAGAAACAGATGAAATTGATGTAGGATAAGAATGATAAATCGTTCGCTACCTAAGATTATTTTTTTGTTTTGACAGAAAGCACCAATCTGCTAATTTCACGCAATTAATATTCAAGTAATTTATTTTATGAAATATATTATACTCAGCGTTTGCGCTCTATTTACTTATTGCTACGCGACAGCACAACAACCTGGCGACACCATTCTCGTAAAGTCCATTCATTATGGTACAAATTCTCGTGACACGGTAGTTAACTTTCCCAATTTACCCGGTGTAAATTTTGAAAAGATCTATATGCTTTACAATATGCGTTGTAAAGGCGGTTTAGTTTCTACAGGAAGTAATCGCAATTTAGGTTGTGGAGAATGGGACTATAGTTGTAATACTTATATTAGTGATTCTACAAAAGCAGATTCTGTTTTAAGATCAACAAACAGTCATCGAATCAGCAATTTTTCTGGCACTACATTCAATTACCAAACAGCTCCAGCCTTAAACCGCTACAGGAATATTTTAGTAAACACAACATCAACCATTATCAGTGAAACACAACACTCTTTAGGAAACTCCGCGCTTAATATTAACCATGCTTTACCAACAAACTATTATAATGGCAAAAGCCAATATTTATATACTGCTGCAGAATTGACAGCTGCAGGATTGAGTGCAGGAACTATGGATGGCTTGTTGTTGAAAGCCAATCAGGCAATGAGTGCAAACTTGTTGCGCGTGAAAATGAAGCATACCACTTTAGCATTGCTAGATGCAGGGAGTCCTGACCAGACTGGTTTTCAAGAAGTATATTTCAACAATGCAAATTTAGTTGG
>CBFGYQ010000468.1:0-1703 GCA_965652995.1 uncultured bacterium | reverse complement strand
TAGATAGATTCTTTAGTGCTGTTGTCTTTTACATTGTAAAGTCTATCTCCGATCAGAATGTTCTTTAGCGATACATGCAATAAAGGAAAGTCACCAATAGGGGTAAAAAAAACATCTGTATTAAATGATTTTTTATTTCCTACTATTCGCTGGTTACAAAAGAATTTGTGCGTTGATCCTACCGTAATATTCGCGTCTACTGGTTGGCTTAGCATAATGCATGATGGAGGTTTCGAACCAGATAATACTTCCGGCAACATCAAATCTGCAAAGCGATCTAATAGCCGATTATGCGATGCGGTAATATCATAACCGATCTTCTCAAACTCTGCAGCACAGGCTTCCATCATAAGAAGCACAAGAGGATCATAATTAGATTCGATCTCATTCTCAGGAATGCCCCAAATCTTAGATGCTGTTTTCAGCATTCTGTCTTTTATCCGTTCTTTCTTTAATACTTCCATGCTTTTAATTCTAATAGTTATTTAAAAAAGATCAATCAAACGATAAAGGACCAATAAAAAATCCGGTCTGAAAACGAAAAGGTTCTTTGCTTCTTGCTACAAGACCGCTAATGATAATACCTACTTTTCTCCTTAGCTGCACGCCGGTGTTACTTTTAAATTCTGCTTGTTTGATATTAACATCAACAGATACATTTATCAGGCGTTTTTCATAAGACGCTATCTGTGTTTTTAACGATTGTATTACGATCTCCCTTCTACGGTCGTTGCTCAAATGAATGTCGTAATCATTATCCCAAAATTGAGAACCGTATTGCGGGTCTTGTTTATTCTCTCCTAAAAAGGTAGTGATGAGCAAGTGTAAGTTTCTGGCAATAGAGTCTTTTATACTACAAGTATCCAATTTATTTTTATCAAAAAAATTGTTCAAACTTCAAGGGTAATTTGAGATAGTCTTGCATAGAGCTTATTTTTAAAGCAGCCTTTTCTTGTATTTTATTTTCAAGATCGTAACACAATTATTCTCATCTCGCACAGCCTCCACTGATTTAATGTCAAATTTTTTCTTGTTATAAATTTTAGAAACAAAACTCCCCACAGTTTCCCAATCAGTTCCATTCAGCAATACTTTTGTCTTATCTGTATTACACAAGTATTGATTGATGCTTTGCAGATCTTTCTTACCGGATGTAGCATCTTCCAACAATACTTTAAACTCTTGATCCGGTATCACCAATATTTTTGGTTTGGCAGGTGTAGTAGGCAACACTTCTTCTTTTTCCTCTGCATTTACGGTAGGTGGTGGTAAAACCATAGGAACATCCATTCCGTTAGTAGGCGGTGGTAATGTTTCTGCTGTTTTTATTTGAGGCAATACTTGAATATTTTTTCTGTAAATTTTTGTGGCATCACCATCTAATTTTAATTCAATGATTCGCGTACCGGGAATAGGGAAATTATAAAAAGCACTGGCATCTGTTTGTACAGGAAATTCAGGCGAGTTAAGAACCGTCCATTCATAACGGTCTGCTGCCAATGCCGAGTTGAAACTTGCCGAATCGCCTGCATATACTAATTCCGGTCCACTGATCGGATTATCCATAGATACGGAATTAGCACTTTTTTGTTGTTCTAGTTGTGCAATTGTAAGCTTATATGTTTCTACACATTTACCGTTTATTGTAGCACTTACTATGAATGTACCTTCATGCTTATAAACGTGATTGACTGATACGCCTT
>CBFGYQ010000467.1:0-1714 GCA_965652995.1 uncultured bacterium | reverse complement strand
TATACAGCAAGTGCTATAACGACATAGCCTAGTGCTACCAGTGCCAAGCCGATTGCCATTTTCTTCGGAGATGATGGTTCTGCATTTCTATTACCTAAACGAAGCCACATAGAAGAGAACAAAGGCGCAAGTAAGATAATTGCCAACGGATTTACAGACTGGAAATAACTCGCCGGCATTTCATAACCCAAGATATTTCTATTGGTTTGCCTATCTGCAAATATGGTAAGCGATGCACCTGCCTGTTCAAAAGCTCCCCAGAAGAATATAACAAAGAAGGCTAAGATGAAAATCACAATAATGCGGTCTCTTTCTTCTTTTTGTAAACTTTTATCAGTCAATATTATCAACGGCATTACTACCATAGCTCCGTAGATCAAGTAGCCTATTAGATCTGTATCGCTATTGAACATTGATTTAAAATTCAACAAGAAAAATATCAATGCTATAGAACCTGCGATGATACCAAATTGCTGAATACCTAATTTTTTAACCGGCATGCCTATTGGTTGTTGTTTGGCATCTACAAGCACTTGGTTTTTTCTAAAATAAAAAAGTATCAATCCGAAAAGCATACCAATTCCTGCTGCTAAAAAGCCCCATTTGAAATCAATTTTTTCTGCTAGAGAACCACAAATAAGCGGTGAGAAGAAAGCACCGAGATTAATACCCATGTAGAAAATGGTAAAAGCTGCATCTACACGTTTATCACCTTTTGGATATAGCTGTCCTACCATTGTAGAAATGTTAGGTTTAAAAAATCCATTACCTACAATGAGCAAAGTAAGCCCTGCCCACATCAAACTCATAGCTGTACCTCCTGTAGCAGAAGCACTAAAGAACATCGCAAATTGCCCCAGAGCCATCAACAAACCTCCTATTTCTATGCTGCGTCTATTTCCTAAAAATCTATCACTCAAATAGCCACCTAACAGTGGTGTGAGATAAACCAATCCTGTATAGCTACCATATATATTGGACGCTTCAGCATCAGGCATTAAAAGCATCTTGGTCATGTACAAAATGAAGATGGCGCGCATACCATAGTAGCTGAAACGCTCCCACATTTCTGTAAAGAACAAAAGGTACAAGCCTTTCGGGTGACCTTTGCCGGATGTTGTAGTATCAAAATCTGCCGGCTGGTCGAGAGTAGCACCTGCTTCTAATTCTTTTTCGTGTTGAGTTGACATGAAATGATTATTAATTTAATGGCGAAAGATAGAAATTATTTTTTGGGGAGAAAGCCTGTGGTGGATAAAATACCGCGATGTGCGTGACAGTTTTAGATCAACGCTAATAAATTCGAACTATGAAAATTGATACGAAAGAATATTTGGACGCTTTGCTGCAAGAATTTGAAGCGAATTCAAATCCCAAAATTGCAGAAGAGCAAAAAGCTTATATGAAACACAAGTTTTCTTTCTTGGGTATAATGACACCTGTGAGGAAACAAATTCAAAAACCATTCTTACAGAAAGAAAATCTACCCGATAAAAAACAATCATTCCGTATTGTAATGAAACTCTGGAAACAACCTTACAGAGAATTGCATTATTTCTGCATCGAACTTGTTGATAAATACAAAAAGCAATCGGAAGTAGATGATATTGAATTCTTTGAGTGGATGATAACAACTAACTCGTGGTGGGACACGGTGGATATGTTGGCGATACATGCTGTTGGAGACTATTTCAAAAACTATCCTGAGAAAGTG
>CBFGYQ010000466.1:0-1719 GCA_965652995.1 uncultured bacterium | reverse complement strand
CAGTGCAGACTTTATTTGACGCTCCATGTAGAATTGAAATTTTGCGCGAAGATAATCTCTTACAGAAAAATGTGTGTTATTGATTTTTTGCAGCCGGCTTGGTTACAGCTATTGAGCATCCGTTGCGTCGCACGTTTCATCGTCCTTTTTCCTATTATGCACTCTTATTGTTAATTAATTTTTTTAGAAACCATAGTAACATAAATATTATTATTCCTACTCCAAGCCCACTTAAAAAATAAGTTGTATAGATCCAATTTGCTGAATGGTTAGAATAAAAATCAGTTAGTTGGAATAAATCATAAATAGCAGACATGCAAGTACCTAAAGCCCCAAATAAAACGATCCAAAAAAGATATGTATCACGGAGGTGTTGGCGATGTGAGTTGTTTGCTTCTTTTGCTTCGTAATTTCTAAAAATACTAATCTTCCCTAGTTCTTTTAATTTTCTTCCTTGATCAGTTAATTGAACAATGCAATTTTTCGGGTCGCTACCGATTAAATCCCATCGTGAATTGCAAAACCCTCATTTACCAAATATGTAGATGCAGCAACTGCTTCTCCATATGTTAAATTGAACCCGACACCATATTCTAGATTTAATGTTACAGCAGTAATTTTAAAAACAGCATAAGGAGGTATAAGCTGTATTAAATTTTCAGCCATCGGGATTACTTCATTTACAGGAATAAGAGGCATTTATTTATAACGTTTTTCGGATGTTCCAATTTGCAAAAAAGACAAATCTATTAATGTTCAACCATCCACGCCCCACCCACCATCGTAAAATGCGCATCAACACTATTCTTCGTGCAACTATCTTTCCAAGCTTCTACTATTTTTCTTCGTTGGTTGCCGGTAACTATGAGTTGTTTATAATCAAAAATGTTTTTCAAATTCATCGCATCAAAATCTGATATTGGATATTCTACTACTAAATAATCTATAGGTTGAAATTTAGTGTTGTAGTCAGTTAATGCGTTTTTCAAGAATAAGATTTTCTTTCCATCGAACTGATACAAATCTCGTTGTTGTAATTTTTCTTCTCCCCAACTTTTATTCACTACATGGTTTTCTTTAGTTGCGTAGTCCAGCTTTTTCTGCGAAATGCTATCGCTGCTTTCAGAAAGTATAAGATAATTGCAATCCGATAGCAACTCGCTATGTGCGTGCCTAGAAACATTATAAACAATCAATTGTTCTTGATGCAGAGCATTCCATTGTTTGATGTTGAAAGATAATAGCAACAAACAACAGTTCACAAGTGACATGTACAAAGCAGGTTTTGATTTATAAATAATGAATATCGCAAGAGCAGCTATCAACAAATAACAAAGCAACACTTCCAACGTATTCAAATGCAAAAACTTGAACGCTTCGGGATTGAGTAAACGAACATATTCTATCACTACATGAAATCCTTTTACCAGATAAGTGGTGATAAGTGCAAAGAAAGAAGCTAGTACATTGACTGATGAAAAAGCAATGATCAATAAACCCAATGTCATTACAACACCCATCAGCATTACAGCTACCACATTCGCAATGAGAAAAGCAGCAGGCAACAAATGGAAATAATAAATAACTAGAGGTGCTACCAGTATTTCTGCCGCTAGGCTTGCCGCTATCGTTTGCCAAAAAAAGTTGATGATCTTGTTAGAAGGAATGTAGAGCAAATAAATTCTTTTATAGAAAAGGATAAGTGATAACACCGCAACA
>CBFGYQ010000465.1:0-1722 GCA_965652995.1 uncultured bacterium | reverse complement strand
CTCTTTCTGCTGCGTTGTAAATATTGAATCTGTTTTCTCGTAAAAAACCAATGAGCGTGATCTTAAAATCTTTTGCCATTTGCACAGCAAGGCTACTGGGCGCACCAACCGCGCATATCGCAGAAACACCTGCCATAGCGGCTTTTTGCACAAGTTCAAAGCTTGCTCTGCCACTTAATAATAGAATCGATTTAGCAACCACTATTCCCCCATATTCTTCATTGAAAAAAACTGCACCAATCAATTTATCTAAAGCATTATGCCTCCCTACATCTTCTCGCAGCAATAGTAATTTACCGTTTTGATCAAACAGTGCTGCTGCATGAATGCCCCCTGTATTTGTAAAAACAGCCTGTTGTTTTCTTAATGTATTTGGAAGTTTTAAAATAGTATCAGATTCAATCGTCCATTCTTGTTTTTCATAAAGAGGACATTCTAATTTCACCGCGTCAATACTTTCTTTACCACACACTCCACAACTGCTTGTTGTATAAAAATTTCGCTTCAATTTTTCAAGGTCAAGCTCAATATCTTCTTTTACAGAAACAATAATGATATTGTTTTTGCTTGCTGTTGTTTTTGCAAAAGCAGTATGATTGGCGCGTACAACCTGGTCGGATGATTCAATAATTCCTTCAGTAAATAAGAACCCTAATGCCAGCTCAACATCGTTACCGGGTGTACGCATGGTAACTGAAATGCTTTGTGTCTTTCTATTCATCAGTGACCCATATGTAAGTCTTATCTCCAACGGTTCTTCTACAGCAAGAAGATCATCAACATTTAGAATGTTGTCGTTTTCGTAACGCACGGTTTGCACATTTGTCACACTTGTATCTGTGGTTTGCTGTTGCATTTAGTTAGGCTCATCACATACTATCTATACTAGTGATGTTTTGTTCTTCTTTAGCTCTTATGAATTTAGTATTTATTTGTTTAAGGAATTGTTGCAAAGAACGTCCACCGTTTTGATAGTATTCAATCAGTTTATTAAAGCAAGTTGGTTGATAAATAGCAATGAGCGGTTCTAAATATTTTTCCTGATTCTGAAAGCATATCGCATCACTAGTTTCATCGTATTCGTTGAAAATTTGCAGCAGATCACTTCTCTTCAAATATGGATAGTCGCAGCCTACAACAAACAAACTTTGCTTTGGGTGATTATTTATAGCGGATAGCAATCCTGTCAACGGACCTGCATCAGCAAACTCCTCACTATCCAAAATTTTCTTTCCTGCAATTTGTGAGTCGTTATACTGCAATTCATTTACCGATAGAAAAACGTCTTCGCAAAAAGGTTGTAAAAGTTCTGAAACGTGTTCCCATTGAGATTTCCCATTATAATTTATAAGCGACTTATCGTGCTTCATGCGAGTACTTTGTCCGCCACACAATACTAATCCGTTTATAGCTGGTAGCTTTTTTTTCGTAATAAACGTTTTATGTAGCATTTTGGCATCATGTAACTTGTAATGTTTTACGGCATCGTCAAGTAGATAATCTCTGATGACGAGCAACAGTTTTTTTTGGGTAATATTAGATTGGAATTGATTAATAATACTGTTTACAGTTGGCTCTAGTCCTTTGTTTTGGTAAAGCTCTAATTTACCGATTTCGTCAATCATTATCCATTCTTTATCGTTCTCTAGACTTTCTACAAGAATATTTTTAGTAATCTCAAATATCTTTTCATCAAAGACAAATCTTCCGATCTTTAACCCA
>CBFGYQ010000464.1:0-1735 GCA_965652995.1 uncultured bacterium | reverse complement strand
ACCAAACCAATCAGGCTTGGAGCTCTCATTGGCTAAGAGCGCGCCGGACACTGCAAAGAACATAGTGCCGATTAATTCGAAGAGGTATTGGATTTGCATGGAAAAGTTGAAGTGAAAATAATAAGTTTCTATTCAAAAAGAGCTTTATTTATTCGTACCTTTGCACCTCGAAAAAATAGGGTAGAGAGGAGTATTATGAATGATGAGTTATGAGTGGTGAATGATTTTGTATTTCGCATCATTGCGAGCTTTTTCAGCGAAGCAATCTCACGAAATTATGATGTGGTACTTGAAGTTGCTTCGTTCCTCACAATAACACGAGTGTGTGAAATGATGATAGAAGTATTGTAGTTGAACGGTGCTATCGCCACTGAAGTTTTATAAATATTCGAAAGCTTGGACATAAAGAAAACCTCACCCCCGTCCCTCTTCACAAGTGGAAGAGAGTGACATGGAAATGGATTTTGAGAGTATTATTTTTTGACTTTTAAATTTTGAATTTACAATATGTTATCAGTTTCTAATTTATCGCTTCGTTATGGTAAGCGTGTGTTGTTTGAAGATGTAAATGTTCGTTTTACAGAGGGTAATTGCTATGGGATTATCGGGGCGAATGGGGCAGGAAAATCGACTTTTTTGAAGATACTTTCAGGGGAAATAGAACCTACAACCGGTAAGGTGGAAATAGGCAAAGACCAACGTATGAGTGTATTAAAACAGAACCACTACGAGTTTGATGAAGTGCCTGTTTTGGAAACCGTTATGCGAGGAAATACCAAGCTTTTTGCAGTGATGCAGGAAAAAGATGCGCTGTATGCTAAGGAAGATTTTACGGAAGAAGATGGTATAAAAGCAGGGGAGTTAGAAGGCATTTTTGGGGAAATGGACGGTTGGAATGCGGAAAGTGATGCCGCTACTTTGTTGAGTAATTTGGGTATTAAGGAAGATTTGCATTATAAATTGTTGAAAGAATTGGACGGTAATCAGAAAGTTCGAGTGCTTTTGGCGCAGGCTCTTTTTGGAAATCCTGACATCTTGTTGCTGGATGAACCTACGAACGATTTGGATTTAGAAACCATCAGTTGGTTGGAGAATTTCTTGGCAGATTATGAAAAAATCGTATTGGTAGTATCGCACGATCGTCACTTTTTGGATGCGGTTTGTACACATGTTGCGGATATTGATTTCGGAAAAATCACCATATTTACTGGTAACTATTCGTTTTGGTACGAGAGTAGCCAGTTGTTGCTAAAACAAAGAACCGACGCGAACAAGAAAGCAGAAGACAAAATTGCTGAGTTAAAAGAGTTTATCGCACGTTTCTCGGCGAATGCATCTAAATCAAAACAGGCAACTAGCCGGAAGAAGGCATTAGATAAAATTAAATTGGAAGACATGACGGCTTCCAACAGAAAATATCCCGCAATACTTTTCAACAACCAAGTTCGGGAAGCCGGTGATCAGATATTAGAAGTTAAAGATCTGGGCAAAACATTGAATGGAGAATTACTATTCAAGAATATTTCTTTCGATTTAAAGCGTGGACAAAAAGTTGCGATAGTGTCTAATAATTCATTGGCAACCAGTGCATTTTATCAAATACTTTCAGGAGAAGATACAGATTTTCAAGGAAGCTTTAAATGGGGTGTAACAATTACTCCGACGTATTTACCCAATGACAATTCTGAATATTTTGAAGGGAATAATGACAATCTCATAGACTGGTTAAGGCAAT
>CBFGYQ010000463.1:0-1751 GCA_965652995.1 uncultured bacterium | reverse complement strand
AGTGTGTTGTCCATTCACGAAAGAATATAAGTCCTCGCCATAGTCTCCGGTGTGTGTTATTGCAACTTCTATATCATTTCCTTTTAGATGAATGATAGGGTAGCGAACTGTTTCAGGATTGGTTTTACGTTGTAGTAAATCCAACAATCCATTCTTTGAAATGAAATTTCTTCCATTAAAATTGATGGTCAATCCTGCATTGAGAAAACAATAATTCCAGATTTGATTTTCTACATAATCATGAATGAAATGGTAATGTTTGAATACAGAATTATCGGGTTTGAAAGTTACAAGTGTACCGTTGTTTTCTGTTGTGCTAGTTTCTTTGTGCTCTTTTGTAAGAATACCTTTTTCAAACTCTGCAGCTTTCATTTTTCCATCACGAAAAGCAGTTACTTTAAAATTATCGCTTAGTGCATTCACCGCTTTTGTACCCACACCGTTCAGCCCTACCGATTTTTGAAATGCCTTACTATCATATTTTGCACCGGTATTTATCTTACTTACTACATCTACCACTTTACCCAAAGGAATACCGCGACCATAATCACGCACCATCACTTCGCCATCATTTATTTTTAAATCCACACGTTTGCCGTATCCCATTGTGTATTCATCAATACAATTGTCTACTACTTCTTTCAATAAAATATAGATACCATCATCCATGCTGCTACCGTCACCGAGCTTACCGATGTACATTCCCGGGCGCAGTCTGATATGTTCTCTCCAATCGAGCGATTTAATACTGTCTTCGTTGTATTCATTCATTTCAATTTCCTTTGGCATACTTTTTATTTACTAATTGCAAAGAAAAGGAAAGCGGCTAAAACGATGAATAGCAATGTTAAATATTTGTCTGTTGAGAGTTTTAGATCGAAAAACAGGCCTAACTTGCGCCGAAATTTTAAACCTAAAATAAATTTTATGAAAAAAATCGTATTAATGTTAGCGTGTGGCTTCGGAATAGCTGCATCTACAAATGCACAAGTAATGTTTGCTCCAGCAGCAGGTTTTAGCCTCAACAATGGATTTTTGAAAGTTGCGAGCGAAGACAAAGAAGATACAAAAATCAAAATGGGCTTTCGTGTTGGAGGCTTAGTGGCACTTCCACTTACAGATAATTTATACCTAATGCCTGGTATCTTTTATTCAATGAAAGGATTTAAAGAAAATTATGATGTTGCCGGTGTAAACGTCGAAGCCGAAACAAGTCTAAATTATTTGGAAGTTCCTGTTAATGTAGCTTATATGACAGGTGTGGAAGGAGATGGACGTTTTATGGTAAATCTTGGACCTTACATTGGCTATGCTTTCAGCGGAAAAACAAAAACTGAAGGTGGTGGCATGAATGAGTCTGAAGATGTGGAAATAGGAAACGATAAAGCAAAAGATTTTCTTAAACCTATAGAAATAGGTGCTAACGTTGGTGTTGGTTATATGTTGCCAATGGGTCTTTTCGGTAGATTAGATTACCATCATGGTCTTACTAACAGTGTAGTAGGTGGTGACAGCAAAAACTCTTACAAAAACTATGGTTTCGGTTTGACTGTAGGTTACTTTTTTGGTGGCAGATAGTTTTAATCAAGGCAAAACATAATAATGGCTCTCAGTTGAGAGCCATTATGTTTTGAAGGTAGTCGCCATCTATACTTTGCTCAATTCCCCTTTCAGAAAATCAATCACTTTTACTTCCGTATCATCTACTTTTCTTTCTTCTGCAAGATATACCGATACCCAATCTGTAAGAT
>CBFGYQ010000462.1:0-1791 GCA_965652995.1 uncultured bacterium | reverse complement strand
GAAGGTTGCTGTAGGTGAAGTAGCCTGTTGCCATTGATAAGTTTGTCCGGTACTTATGCTATTATCAACTAAATCTAGTGTAAGATTTTCAGCTTGACAAAGCAGCGTATCAGAAACAACTACATTGCCCGCTACAGGAGGAGTAACACATGCTGGAGGTGTCCATTCATAAGCACCCGGGTCAGGTGTAGAAGAACGAGGAACGTTATTTATATCAGTCAAGATACCAACCTGAAATCCAATATCATTTACCACTAATCTGGTAGGTATATAATTATGCGTTGCAATATCTGTGTATAACGGATCTACCTCAACGGATAACGTCTCTTGTGGCGGCGTAAATGATGCACTCCATGCGGTTAAAGTTGTGTGACTGTTTGATGTATGGTAACCAATATTATTAACACCTGTACCTGCCACATAATATACATTATTATCAAGTACCGCACCATTAGTGATCGTTCCTGCGGTATTAAAATACAGTCCATGGTTTGTGCCGGTTCCTCCACGAGTAATAGTTACTATATTATTTCTAAACTCAAATCCATTCACAGCTGTTGTTTGGTAAATACCTCTTGTTGTCAATGTAGTAGTTGAAGAAGCATTATCTAATGAAACAGTGTTAAAATAATATTTACAAAAATCACTTGCCGAGTTATAAAAGCCATATATATCTCCATTACCGGTCATATCATAAATCAAATTGTTGGCAATGATATATGGAGTAGTAGCTGTACCATCTGTTGAGGAGAATTCAATACCGTAGTTATCAGATGTCGCAGTAGGTTCTCCACCATGTAAGTTGTGTATTTTATTTCTAGCTATCAATCCCCCGCCAGAGCAGCTACCCATATAGATCCCACTACTAGTGGTCACATCAGAACGATAAGGCTTAGATATATCATTGTTCGTAATGGTAGGGTTAGAGCTGTAATACAAATAGATGCCATCGTAATAGGTCTCGGTAATTGTATTATTTCTATAAATATTATCCATAGCTATTTCGCTAGAACTACCATATGAAACCAATCCATAATAACCACCCACTATAGTATTACCGTCTATAACAACATAATTATTATCTCCTGCAGTAGAATAAGAAGTAGCTGAGCCGCTTAAACTAATGCCCATAAAGTTAGAAGAAGTACTTGCCGAATCGGTAATTATTACACAATTAGAAATGGTGTCATTATCTGCATCGTTGATTAAATGCACCCCATAGCCATAAGTTCCACCTCTTACATCAATGTTAAGGCTATCAATAGTAACATAGTCGTGTCCATCAATCAAAACAGCTGCACGTTGTGCAGAAGTAGTTGTACTCCAATGTAGCCAGTTACCATTACCATTTATTCTCAAAGTATTTCCTACAGAAGTAACCAAACCCGAAGGCAATTCTATTCTTTCATTATAAGGTCCGCTACCAGGCACAACATCGAACACAACTGGTCCGGAGATACCACAATTCAAAGCAGTCATCGCATCTGCAAAAGACTGGAAATTGCTAGGTGATGTAGCAGAATTCTGGTCAATAGTATAAGTACCTGCCAATGGAGATATGGCGTTTACAAAAATAGTATCAGAATATACTACAGTACTGCCACACACTACTTCACATCTATAATATTCCGGTGCGAATACAGTTGCTGTGTAGGAGCTTGTAATGTCTGTATTTACAGTGTTGAATGGCCCTGTTGCAAATGGAGAACTTTGCCAGCTAAAGGTAATCCCTGCACCGGTACTTTGTCCGGTCAACCCAAAAGTTACCGTTCCTCCCGCACATAATACAGA
>CBFGYQ010000461.1:0-1803 GCA_965652995.1 uncultured bacterium | reverse complement strand
CTCCAATTTACTTGGATGGCAGTATACTTTTTTTGATAACTTTTTGTATAAAATGTTTTAAGTGTAGAAGTATCGTATTGTACCCATCTTACAGAATCTATGACAAAGCAAAAAGTGCTGTCTTGTATATTCGTGGGATACTCTGCACAAATACCAATAGGTACTATAGGCAAGCAAATAGAATCTCCTTCTTGTGCATTGAAAATATAAAGTGGCGTAAAACGATTGAAAATAGGATTGAAAAAAAATGTAGTGTCAGATGCAGTATAAACGTATAAATCGGGTGGATTAGAAAACGGTTGTTGAATCTGTAATAGTGTTTGTTGCTTAATTTTTTTGGCCTGAATAGATTGAATTACCGTATCTCCTGTAACATAGCAATGATAAGAACCACCGGCTATTGCTTGATGCCAATGAGAGCTGTCTGCTGCAAATTGCTGTGCTACTGATAATTTAATCGTAACTAACGAGATAGTTATTAGAAATATTCTTTTCATTATCATGCTGAATTTACAAAATATTCAAATGTGATTATGATGTAAAACTTCAAAGCTTGGTACAACTATATCCTACAATACCACCTTCGCTAAGGGCAAAAATTTCCCTTACTTTGTAACTCAAATAATACATCATGGCTAGCCAATCATTTTACAATCGTATAGGACAAGAACTGAAAGAAATAGACGGAGCAGGACTTTACAAAAAAGAACGCATCATAGCATCGGAGCAAGGACCGGAAATAACTGTGAACGGAAAAAAAGTGTTGAACTTTTGTGCGAATAACTATCTCGGTTTGTCATCACACCCCAAAGTGTTGGAAGCCGCAAAAGCCACGGTGGATAATCGCGGCTATGGGATGAGTTCTGTACGATTTATTTGCGGCACGCAAGACATTCATAAAGAATTGGAGCAAAAACTTTCCACATTCCTAGGTACGGAAGACACCATATTATACGTTGCTTGTTTTGATGCGAATGGCGGTGTGTTTGAACCGTTGTTGGGCGAAGAAGATGTGATCATTTCTGATGAATTGAACCATGCATCCATCATTGACGGTGTACGACTTTGCAAAGCCAAACGCGCGCGCTATAAGAACAACAATATGGACGAACTGGAAGCTCGTTTGAAAGAATATGCCGATGCTCGCACACGTTTTATCGTTACCGATTCTGTGTTTTCTATGGACGGCACGATTGCCTCTTTGGATAAAATTTGCGACCTCGCTGATAAATACGATGCTATTGTGATGATAGATGAAAGCCATTCTTCGGGTTTTATGGGTAAGACCGGTCGTGGTGTGCATGAACTGTGTAATGTGATGGGTCGTGTAGATATTATCACCGGAACATTAGGTAAAGCATTGGGTGGCGCATCCGGCGGTTTTACAAGTGGTAAGAAAGAAGTGATAGAAATGCTTCGTCAACGCAGTCGTCCTTATTTATTTTCGAATACTGTTGCTCCTTCTGTGGTGGGCGCGTCTATCGCGGTACTCGACATGATAAGCGAGACCACCGAACTACGCGACAAGCTTGAAGACAATACAAAATACTTCCGTGAGAAGATGACCGAGGCAGGTTTTGACATTAAGCCCGGCTCGCATCCCATCACACCCATTATGCTGTACGATGCAGTATTGGCACAGCAAATGGCAGCTAAACTTCTTGACGAAGGCATTTATGTCATCGGTTTCTTCTATCCGGTAGTACCGAAAGACTTAGCTCGCATTCGTGTACAGATATCCGCCGGACATACCAAAGAACATCTCGACAAAGCGATAGCAGCTTTTACAAAAGTGGGTAAGGA
>CBFGYQ010000460.1:0-1804 GCA_965652995.1 uncultured bacterium | reverse complement strand
TAAGTGACGATGCGCGCAGCGTAACGATCACTAATGCAAAAATTAATAACAGTGCCTCGCTTTCGGGAACCATCTACTTAACGAGTAAAGAAGAATTTACGTTTGATTATGAGGTCAAATTTGCAGGTAATTCTAAAAAGCAAATATGCTCAGGCGAATACACAAAATTCTAACTATTAGATATTTAGCTATTCAATTTTTTAAATAAATCAGTTGTTTAATTTTTTTAAACCTTTACCCAAGACTTCATTCATAAATCTCGTCTAGCAGGAACAGTAACGTGCAGTTGTAGCTTTCATATTTGAAAAACCATACCTTTGGCACGTTTTTTTCAGAAACGCGTTTATTCACTAAATCAAAAAATAGAAAAACACATGAAATCAGTAAAACAAATTGCTTTCGCAGCACTTTTGACGATTGGCGCATTCGGCGCGGTAACAATGGTATCTTGTAATAAAGAAGATGATCCTGTTGTATGTCCTGTTGGTTACATTGGAGCTAACTGTCAAACAAAGGCAATCATCGGCACATGGAAAGGCTCTGATCAATGTAGTTCAGACACTTATAATAACATTACAGTTACTTTAAATCCCGCATCTGCTGATACGAACTCTGTAATTGTTAGCAATCCTGGTGGCTTTGGTGCTGCTGTAACTGTAACTGGCACTTTAAGTTCTGATGCTCGCACAGTAACTATTACTAATGGTGATGTAGGTGGTAGCCGTACTCTTAGTGGTACTATTTCACTTACAAGCAATACAGCGTTTACATTCAGTTACAGTGTAGTAGGTACTACTGATACTGATGTATGTAATGGCAACTACACTAAACAATAATTTTTTTAATAGCTATATAAATAATAAAGACCTCATAATGAGGTCTTTATTATTTATATATACCACATCTTTAGTTAGCACCCGGTCTATCAGAAACAGATTTTGTTTCTCCTTTCTTATCAGCACCTGGTCTATCAGAAACAGATTTTGGGGTTCCGTCATCAGCACCTGGTCTATTAGTTACACTACCTGGATCATTTTTCTTGGTTGCCCCTCCCGGATTTTTCACAGTAGTATTGCGTGTAGTAGTGGTTGTAGTCTTAGTAGTCACACCACTGCCGCCCTTCATAGCTGCAAGAATAGAATCTGCTTTGATTTGTGCTAGTGCATTGATCATAGAATCGTTAGAAGCTTGCAGTGCCATCATTTGCTCAGTTACGCGAGCATCAACAATAGAATCTACTTGCTCTTGCGTATAACCGCCAGTTGCACCTTCCTGTGTACAAGATGCAAAAGCCAAGAGCGCACCACTGATTAATAATAAGGATTGCTTTTTCATGTGTTTGATTTTTTAAAATTTTTACAAATATGCTTATTTATCTAGCTATAATCAAAGAAAATGCCAATATGATTCGGATTCAAGAAACAACTTTAACAACCGCCTTTGTGCGTACGTCTTCAAATTGAGATATATTGCCAAGTATTGATTTATAATAAATGAAACTGATTTTAATGGGCTTGTTCGTTTTGTTTTGTTTTGGCAAAAGTCATGCTCAAACCGACCCACTACAACAAGCAAGGATTTTTGCGGAGCAAAAAGACTATCAAAAAGCGATAGAACTTTTTAAAAAACTACACAACCAAAACCCTTTAGATGCTGAAGCTTATAACGGATATATAGCTACGCTTATCGCTACTAAAGAATGGAAAGAAGCTGAAGATGTGATTGAAAAGCAACTGAAAGTACAACCCTACAATCCCCTTGCAGTTATTGATTTGGGGAGAATTTATCTATTATCAGGAAAAGG
>CBFGYQ010000459.1:0-1814 GCA_965652995.1 uncultured bacterium | reverse complement strand
TTCATTAAAAGCAGATTGGTTTAAGGTTGAACTAAAAATCTATACAAACTCTGGTTTGTGGAATAGTGATTTAATTACGCGTATTAATGACAGTGTACATAATTTTAGAATGGACAATCCTCTTTCGAAAGAAGGAATTGATAATAAATACGCTTTTTATCTAAAATGTCCATCGAAGATTTATCAAAAAATGAAAATTTTCATACAATCTCCCTATCAGTTTTCCGGCAAATTGAAACATATTAAAATTACTGCCTTTAGCAAATAGAAAACTTATACACATCTAATACCCAATGTCATTTCATAGTCAGTCGTAGGCGGTGAAATTCACTACATTTGTTTCCATACAAAACAATCCAAATTGCGCTTAAAGTCTTTAGAAATAAAAGGGTTTAAATCCTTTGCTGATAAAACACATGTATTGCTCGACCATCCTATTACCGGTATCGTGGGGCCAAATGGTTGCGGCAAATCCAATATTGTAGATGCCATTCGTTGGGTAATTGGTGAACATAAAATAAAAGCACTTCGTTCTGATAATCTTGAGGATTTGATATTTAATGGTTCTCGTAGCCGTGCCGGTAGCGGTATGGCAGAAGTGTCTTTGACGTTTGAGAATACAAGGAATTTACTACCCACAGAATTTACCACAGTTACCATCAGTCGTAAGTTTTATAAGAATGGCGAAAGTGAATATCGTTTGAATGATGTAACGTGTCGCTTGAAAGACATTCACAATCTTTTTCTTGATACAGGTGTGAGCAATGACAGCTACGCGATCATCGAATTGGGAATGGTGGATGACATCATTAAAGACAAAGATGGTAGTCGTCGCAGAATGTTGGAACAAGCGGCAGGAATTTCTATTTATAAAACTAGAAAAAAAGAAGCGAAACTAAAGCTGGACGCAACTGAACAAGATATTGCCCGCATAGAAGATTTGCTTTTTGAAATTGGTAATAATGTGCGCACATTAGAAAGTCAGGCGAAGAAAGCAGAACGTTTTTACCAGATAAAAAATGAGTACAAAGATGTAAGTATTGAATTAGCGAAAGCGAGTTTGTCGCAATTCAATGACCAATACAAAGACCTTAACGAACAACACGATAGCGAAACCGATCGCAAGACACAACTCGAAGCACGTGTAGCAACTGAAGAAGCTGAAGTGGAAAAAAGTAAATTGTTATTGGTGCAGAAAGAACAAGAGTTGAATGGGTTGCAAAAGCAATTCAATGAGTTGGTAAATCGTGTGCGTCAATTAGAAAGTGACAAGAAATTAGCATCGCAGCGATTGGAGCATTTGAAAGAGCGCGAGAAAGGTTTGAAGGAATTTTTATCAGGTGCAGATAGTCAACTCACTCAATTACAATCTTCCATTGAGCAAAGCGAAAAACAAATAGAAAAAGAAAACATCGAGTTGGAAAATGTTCGTGAAGCGTTGGAGAAATTGAGAACAACCACTGATGAAAAACGCAAAGCTTACGATGAAAAAAAACAAATTGTAGAAAGACTAAGACAAGAATATCAACAACAACAACGTACACAGTTTGATGCTGAGAAAAAAGTAGCAGTAGCTGATACTTCGGTCATGAACTTGCAACGCAGCTTGCAACAAATAGCCGATGAAACCAATCAACGCAACAGCCAAATCACACAAATAAATTCTGAGAAAGAAACCACATCAGAAAAACTAAAAGATAGTCAAGAGCAACTTCAAAACCTCCTCACAAAACAAGAAGAAGTAAAATCTAAAATCCTTCAAAGCCAGGAACAACTTGAAACCTTGCGTGCTGAGTTGGTTGATGAAAACAGAA
>CBFGYQ010000458.1:0-1814 GCA_965652995.1 uncultured bacterium | reverse complement strand
AATAATCTCGTATTGAAAGCACTTTATCAACAGGGGTAACCGCTTTTGTAGAAACTCTTTGAGCCAATTCTGTTATCTTCTGAAACTTAGCATCGCGCGGCATTCGGGTATAATAATTCATGAATGCTTTGTCCACATTGCTGTAATCCGTCACTTTTCGCAAAACTTCAAAACGTTGTTCTTGAAACAGTTTAATTTGCGGGTCATCTGCATTATAAATAAAATAGGCACTATTCAATTCCGACACATAACTCTTTGCTCTGAATGCTGATTTGAATTCATTTTTAAAATCTTTTTCTATAGCGATGGGTTGTACAAAAAAAACCGGTACTGGGTGCCAGATAGGTTTCCGGTGAAAGTGCCTTGCTGTACACTTCTATATCTACCGTTTTACGCAGCTTATCACCCATTGCATTGCGGATTACCGAACTATCAGTTTTTGTAAAGAATAAAGGGAGTTTATTGGGTTTCGGTTCAAACAAATCATTCTTTGGGATCAAGCTGTCTCGTTCGAAAGTCTCTGTGAGTGTATCGAAAATGGTGTAGTGAAATGCTGTTAAATAAAGGGGATTGGGGATATCAGTATTCGGGAAAAAGTTATCGATATGTGCTGCAAAAAGCAATTCATTATTTCTACCCAATGCACCACGAAGTCTTGTATATTGCTCCAGATCAAATGTTCCATCTTTATTCTTTTTGAGCATACTGTTTTGTCCCTGCTTTCCGCCACCACCATAGTTAGCAACCGTTTCTTTGATTTCCTTTTGCATCAAGTAAACCACACTTCCTAAAAGTAAAGCAGCCAATATTCCAAATGCGATAAGTCTGCGAGATAAGAACCACCAAAATTTTTGTGATTTGTCTTTGTAGCTGTAGATCTGTTCTGCCGTGAAAATGATATAAACCGAATAGAGTAGGGCAGGGCTAAATGCTTGCAACAAATGAGTAACTGTATCGGTTTTAGCTTTTGCAATGAGCAATATACAAGCACACAAAAGGCTAAATGCCATAATAATGGAGAAATAGCGAAGCCTCATAAAACCCCAGCCTACCAGCCATCCTAACAGGAAGAGCATAGAAAAACTCCGAAATTGTACCGAAATAAAGAATGCATCAAACTCGCCCGTAGCAAGGCTATCAATTCCTTTGTAAATAGTGTATAACCCTAATAGCAATAAAAGAAACGGGACTAAAAATCGAAAACGGAAAGCATGAAAAATAGCACTGCATACCATTCCGATAAAGAAGAAACTGGCGAGGATGAGGCTGATATTATTAGTGCCAGGTAAAAAGGATAGTAAACCACTTCCCGGATCGCCTATTACGCCAAAATATTCACTCAAATTCCAAAGCAAGAAATAACCCACTAATGCAGTAGGCAGAATGAGAAAAATAAGTTTAGCCAATAATTCATTGACAGGAGCCGCACGTTGTATGTTCATAAATCTATCGTGGTAATAAATTTAGCTGAATTTGCCGATGAGGGTTGTTAAGATTTATTAATGGCTCTGCAATACATGTAGTATCTATGCTTCAACTTTGCTCAGCATGACACTACTTGTCGGCATGAACGAAGTCGAAGGCTTGCGGAAGTTACATTCTATAACTTAATCACACAAGCAGAAATTACAAAAAGGAAACTTATTTCTTATAAGAAATTCTATAAACCACATTGGCAAAATCATCAGACACCAACAGAGAGCCGTCTTTCATTTGTAAAATATCTACAGGTCTGCCCCAGGCTTTGCCATCATTACCAAGCCAACCTTCAGCGAAAACCTCGTAACTCGTAGCATTATTACCATCTAATTTTA
>CBFGYQ010000457.1:0-1815 GCA_965652995.1 uncultured bacterium | reverse complement strand
GCAAAATAAAAAAAGCTACTAAAAACCAGCTCTTAGCCAACAGGAATTTGATAGAATAAAATGTTTCTTCCGAAAAACTGATAGGAACGATCAGCCATAAAAACTGCAGTGCCACTATAAGTACGATAGGGTTACGCCACCACCATTGCGGAAGTATCTTTGGGTTGCTTGCAAACATAATGATGAACATCAACAAGAACACCCACATCATCGGTTCGTCTGGTAATGAAGTGCTAAGTGATTTCCCGAGAATAAAAAGGTGAATAGAAAGTGGCATCGTGAAAAGAAACATCCACCATACGAATTTCCAATTAGCACCTGTAGCAGCTATGATCAAAAAAACAAAAGGAGTAAGTAGAAGAAAATAATTGTAGGTAATAAAATAGGTGACAAAACTTCCTAATAACACTGCTAGTGCAAGGATGTGTCCCCAATTACCAACAAGTTTATTCTCTTTGGTCATTATCGTTCTACGGATGTCAATGCTTTGAAATAAGTACTGAGCAACACCCAAATCACGCTAAAAAAGAATCCAATAAATGCGAATGCGACAACAGTAAGCGGTAAGCCAAGTCCTTTAGGCTTGTTGGAAGGAGTGGCAGAACTCACTACGCGCAATAAGCTTAGTTCGGATGCTTTAGTTCCTGTACTAAATTCATTCAATAACGAAACATATTGTGCGCGGTCTTTGATGAGTTGCTCTCTTGTTGCATTAGCTATTTGCTGCCTATTTACTGTCATAGCGGATGCTGAATCAAATGTTGCATAAATAAGGCTGTCTGTTTCGTTTATTTTGTTTTGTAGAGAGACGCATACGTTCCGTTTCAATTGATCGTAAAAGTCTTTGTATAAAAATTCGGTAACAGCTACTGCTTCAGTCGTAACATTAGCGGCTATTACCGGGTCTTTATCGGTATAAGACATTTCCAAACCTTGGTATTCTGTACGCGTGATCTTAAAGTCTTTTTTGAATTTGCTGGCAAGTTTCATGCGATCAGCAAGTTTTGAAGTGTCTAATCCATACACCTTAGCAAGATTTTGTCTTTCAAGGATCATAGCTCTGGCAATTTCAGATTCAGCAATAGCTATTACTTTATCGATGTCATCTTCATTGCCGAAATAGTCAATAAATTCTGCATTTCTATTTCTGAAAATATTACTTCTATCTGCATAAAGCGGATTAGCTACGAAAAGTTCTGCGGTAGATTCATATTGTTTCGGCATTACAAAATGAAGAATAGCACCTACTGCGGCAGCTATTATTGTAATGATCAAAATATACTTGCTGCGTTTTTGAAGAGTTTTGGCAATGTCTACCAAATCAAAACGTGGGGTCGTACTCATGCTTTTAGTTTAGTTTTTTCAAAAGGATATGTATTAAATTACGGTTTCACCGGCTTGCATCTTTTCTGCATTTTCTGCAAATTGTAACGCCTCTATCATCTCTCCGATATTCCCGTTCATGAAATCATCTAAATTGTAAATGGTCATGTTGATGCGATGGTCGGTGATGCGTCCCTGAGGATAATTGTAGGTACGTATTTTGGCAGAGCGGTCGCCGGTACTCACTAAGCTTTTTCTGCGATGGGCAATTTCTTCTTCATGTTTCCGTACCTGTTCTTCATAGAGTTTAGTACGCATCATTTGCGTTGCTTTCTCACGATTACCTAGCTGTGTGCGTTCCGTTTGACAAGTAATGACGGTACCTGTAGGAACGTGTGTCAAGATAACTTTTGTTTCTACTTTGTTCACATTCTGCCCACCGGAGCCACCACTTCGTGCTGTTTCCATTTTAAGGTCGCTTTCCTTCAATTC
>CBFGYQ010000456.1:0-1816 GCA_965652995.1 uncultured bacterium | reverse complement strand
AAATACAGACTTGCAAATGCTAGTGTAGCTAAAATCCCATCTACCTGTCCCCATATAAATGTGTTGTAGAAAAAAGCCACATTAAGAAAGGCAAATAAAAAAATAGTAGAAAAGGAATATTTTTTCTCAGCCCAGAGATATACAAGCCACAAGCCAACAACATCTATAAGTCCAGAAAATAACTTCAACTGATAAGCATTGCTTAAGATGTCTTGTATGGATCCGCTTACAGATGAATAAGCCCATAATACATAAAGGTACACGGGTAAATAATTTGTATCGGAATTGTACACGTTTGAAAAACCATGTTCAAAAATATACGAAGACCATCTGGTCCAACATTCAATATCATACCCGAAACCAAAAGGACTGATTGCAATTACAAATAACAGTAATGATAAGAATAGTACAGAAAAATACTGTAACACTTTTCCGTAATTGTTCATAGACATTTTTATAAGTAATAGTAATACGTTGTTGATACTACTATTGATCGTTTAGGTTTTCAATAAAGATATTAGTTTATAAGAAAGGTTTTTAGTGTACCATCGATTAGCGCAATATTGGGGGATAAATATTCTGCCTTGAAAAAACTACTTTAGCGGTTCAAATTTTTTATTTACAGATGAAGAAGTATTCCTTTTTACTTATGACAGCGATAGCAATGCAAAGCATGATGTCTTCATGTGGTGAGAATAGTGGCGACAAGTCTAGCACCAACGATACACTGAACGCACCTGCGGTAACAACAGGTTATGACGAAAATTTCAAAGTGGAAGCAGAAGCGTTTGCAGACATCCAAATGCTGCGTTATCAAATACCCGGTTGGGATGAGTTGACAGCACAGCAAAAAGAACTTGCTTATTATCTGTACGAAGCAGCCATGTGCGGACGCGATATTATTTACGACCAAAAAAGTAAATACGGCTTAATGCTTCGTAAGACTTTAGATGCTGTTTACACAAGCTACAAAGGAGATAAGAATGTAGAAGATTGGAAAAAATTTGAAGAATATTGTGCGCGTTTTTGGTTTAGCAATGGCAATCACCACCATTATGGCAATGAGAAATTCATTCCGGAATGTAGCTACGATTATTTCGCAAGCATCGTAAAGAACAGTGATGTAGCACAGCTTCCGATGGAGCAAGGTGAAAATGTAGAAACGTTTTTAGCAAAAATAAAACCCATCATTTACGACCCGAAAGTAGAACCAAAGTTGGTGGACTTACGTCCTAATATTGACAATGTCGTTGCTTCTTCTGTGAATTTTTATGAAGGCGTGACACAAAAAGAGGTGGAAGATTTTTATTCAAAATTTGACAGTGCTTACAATGCACCAAGCTGGGGATTGAATAGTAAAGTGGTAAAAGAAAATGGTGTAGTTACAGAGCGCGTTTGGAAAGTAGGCGGGATGTATTCACAAGCTATCGAACGTATTGTAGGCTGGTTGGAGAAAGCAAGTAAAGTAGCAGAGAACGAACAACAGAAAAAAGCCTTGGATCTTTTGATACAGTATTACCGCACCGGAGATTTGAAAACATTTGATGATTACAGCATTGCATGGGCGCAAGATGTAAACTCTCGCCTGGATGTGGTAAATGGATTCATCGAAGTCTACATGGATCCTATTGGAAAAAGAGGAAGTTATGAAAGTGTGGTTTCTATGAAAGATATGGAGGCAACAAAACGTATTTCTGCCATCGCGCAAAATGCACAATGGTTTGAAGACAACTCTCCTTTGATGCCTGGCCACAAAAAGAAAACCGTGAAAGGCATTACTGCAAAAGCTATTACGGTAATTGCTGAAAGTGGTGAT
>CBFGYQ010000455.1:0-1822 GCA_965652995.1 uncultured bacterium | reverse complement strand
GACCGAATTCGAGCAATTCAGTTTTTTGCCAAGAAGTATAAGCATTATTAAACGTGGTTGAAAGTTGTTTGTAGTTTTGATTATTTACATCTACGACAAAGGCATCAACCGCAGTTTTTAATTTGTTCATTGCATCACTCATCTCATTATATGCAGGAATGATTTGTTTATCTGC
Organism: uncultured bacterium; assembly: GCA_965652995.1. Classification (GTDB taxonomy): domain Bacteria; phylum Bacteroidota; class Bacteroidia; order Chitinophagales; family Chitinophagaceae; genus JAFIGV01. The sequence continues at coordinate 1,647 of CBFGYQ010000455.1, read as the reverse complement.
ATAGTACGTCAGTAATGCTTTTCTATCGAAATTATTATCTTTTGTATCGTTATCATCGCCTTTACTACATGAAAAAACAGTGGCGATTAACGCAACAGAAAGTAATGGAAGAATGTATTTTTTCATAACTATTAGAAACGTTTGAAGCGGTCTTTATTAGAACCGCTTCAAACATGAAATGATAAATGGTTGGTTAGTGGCTTACTACGGTTGATTTATCTATGCCGAAAGCAGTTGCAATTTGGTCGCGAACTTTGGTTAAGTCTGTCGCACCAAGTGACCAGAAACCGTCAGCCTTGTTCATCAACGCATTCAACAACTCGTCAGATTTTACAGCATTGACCTTTGCATTATGAGCAAAGCGAAGAGAGTATATAAAACCTACACCTTCTGAAAGTGCATGGAATTTCGCACCATCATTGCTTTCGGCATTTGCTTTATTTAGATAACTAATAGCAATGGTTGCAATAGCTTTTTCCAATGATGTACGGATGTAAGCGATTTGCTCATCCCTAGTTTTAGTATCATTATTTACAATCGCCGCACGACCTTTCAAGAATGCCATGTAAACCTGTGCAGGATCACCATTTGGAGCACCAACTTGACGGACATAGCTACCCAAGAAACTTTCCAACCATTTTGTAGCATCGTCAGGGTTTTTCTTAGGGAAATATTCGTTTTGGGTAAGATAACCGTAAGCTTCATCCCAATGGTGTTCCAAAGCTGTATAGTTTTTACCATCAACAACAGTTTTGTTGTCTGCACTTTGTTTATCAGTACCTAAGTAAATATTGCTGATCTGATCTAACATCATCGCACCCATCATTCCTTTTTGAATAAATTGTGCATATTCAAAACCTTTTTCATTCATCAAATATTTACTACCGCTAGCATTTGTCAGAATACCGGCAACACCTGCAGAAGCAGCAGTACCATTGTGCGTACTTGCAACAGCTACAGCCGTAAAGAAATCTTTAAATCTTTGACGCTCTGCATCTGCAGCAGTTACAGCAAATGATTGAGCCGTTTTAGAAATCAAAGTTTTATCTGTAGCACTGTTTAATGCTGCATCAGCAAAAGGGCTTCCTGAGTTTTCAAACATGCTCACCAACTTGCTTGCATCCAACGTCGTAGTCGTTCCTTTTTTCACATAAGCGTCCAACTCTTTTAGCATATTGATGCGCGTAGTTTGTCCTGAGAAATCTACGGTTGTCTTATCACCATCGTCCACAAATGTTTTGAAATAATCTGTTGTAGCAGTTAAGTTGGAATATGGAATTTCTAATGAAGGTGCCGGAGTTCCATCGTCTTTTTTGCATGCGGCAAAAAGCGAAATAACACCTGCCGTTATCAATAATTGTTTTTTCATCTGTTATTTTAGTGATTTCGGGCGCAAAGGTATATTTGATACCTTAAGGATATTTTCACAATTGGGAAAAATAGATTTGAGAATTGGGAAAAACGGAGTTATTCCAACAAAAACCCTTCATCACTTTCCAAATTCAAATCCACCTGCTCCATACCTGATATACCTTCTATAGAGCCTCTTATATGTGCGGCATTGAGCAATACTTTTTCCAGTTGTTTTTCACGGGCTTTCCATAGTCGTTCCATCGCATCTCGCTCTTTTTGAATACTGTTTTTCAT
>CBFGYQ010000454.1:0-1836 GCA_965652995.1 uncultured bacterium | reverse complement strand
TCCTCACTTTCCCATCTACCCAAAAGACTTCTGTCTATCTTTTCACTTGGTTTGCTCAAAGGTATTTTTGACTCGTAAGGACAGCCCCAAAGAATAATACTAATTAACGGCAATAGGATTAGGACAATATATCTCTTCATAATTGTTCTGAACGTATCTTCAAAACTATGGTTTTTAATAGGTTCTATTTTCTAAAGAAATGCCAATAATAACTTTACCCTTACAATGTAGCAGATACTACACTACTACGTTTCAATACCTCTTCCAATTCTTTTTCTCGTTTTTGTATTTGCAATCGCATAGGAGAGAATGTCCATCTTGTACGGAGTTTGTTGAGTCTGTCACCGGGTGGTAAAAAGATCAATTTCTTTACTAAACTCCATGCTGCCAAGTGTTTGAATACTTGCGAACATTTAATAAAATAAACGACTGTCGATGCATCACAGCGCTCCAACATATTTCTCAGATCATCAGGATCGGTAAATGAGGAGACACATAGCACTGCACCTTTTTTAGGATTGAAATAATCGGATAGTGAAACATCTTTTTGCCAACTGCTGTTGCTGATGATGCGTGCATTTTTCTCATTGATAGTGGCTTGCTCTGCTACTTTAAATTGTTGATCGGGAATGAAACGCATCTCCCATTCTTTCTTTGAAAGCGTATCATAAACCGTCCATACATAGTTCTTGTAGTAATTCAACATTTCCTTCAAATATCCTTCTGACAACCACTGTGCTTTTACATCTGCAAAAAAACTAGCGTAGAAATAAAGATGTGATGCATAAGGTTCGTACAATTCAGGAATGCGCACAACCAACTCTCGATTCTTAGCATAGACCTTCCACACAATTCTCCGCACATCATCACCACTTTCAAAATCTTTGTAGTTCAAATGTTCTCCTTCCACTCTTCGCAATTGTTCTATACGTACATCCATCGATTCTGTTTTCTTAGGAAAGACCGCATTATCTTCTTCCTGTTTCAACACCGGGGGCTGATAGAATTGTCCGGCTACGGGTTGCGATGCTGCAAGTGAAAACAAATGCAACATATCTTGAAAGAAAATAAACCCTCCTTTCAATTCATATTCCTTCACGTCAGGAAGTTGTAATTTATTCTTTCCACTAATACCGGCGCGCCAAATGCTTTTTTCTTTTCTCTTGTCAGAAAGCAAGCTAAACTGATCGGTCATTTCATAATTATCATAAAACAATCTGCCTTTTATAAAACCAAGCAATGGTCTCCGCACATGCTCGAGCATAGCGTTGAGATACAGTTTTGGTTGTTTCCCTTTCTTGGTTTCTGTAGTGAATTGCAGATTGAGTGCAGTACCTTTTTTCTTTTTCAGCCATAAATAATACAACCAACTACCAATCGTACTCAACACCGATAATGCTATCAGACCTAGAATAAACCAGAACGCCAACTTCGCCATCAACAAAATAAATGGTAGAAATGGCGAAGGGGTTTCAATGTTTTTGGGAGCAGGTTTGTATAAAAGTTTATAGGCTATAAGCCCTGCTGCAACACATAAAACAGTGTTTATAGTAAAGGGAAAATACTGTAGATAGTAACGTAATTTTTTAAAACCGAGTTTTGACGACATAACCTGATAGACTATACCAAATTACTCTATTCTGTCGAATGCTTTCGTTAAAATAGAATGATGCAGGTCATGCTGAACACGTTTCAGTATCTCTGACAGATTCCGAAATAAATTCGGAATGACGTCATTTGTCACACAACTATATTGATCATTCTGCCTTTCACAAAAATGATCTTCTTTGGTTGCTTGCCTTCCAAGTATTTCTGAACGTTTTCATTGGCTAAAAC
>CBFGYQ010000453.1:0-1859 GCA_965652995.1 uncultured bacterium | reverse complement strand
ATGTATTGAGCTTGCCTATAGCTTTCTTCTTCGTAACATCACTCATCCAATCCAATCTCTTAATACGCTCTGCATAAGTTTCTTGCAGATTGTTTACCAACTCCAACATGCGTTGTTTTGCTTCAGGTTTGAAGTTTTTATCAACATACATCTGACCAAGCAATTCACCAACAGAGCCATCCACTACATCTAATATTCTTTTCCAACGTGGTCTTTGCTCTTGTTGTCCGCGAACGGTCTTACCATAAAAATCGAAATGTGCATTATCTATATTACTTGCCAAGTAAGGAGCTGCGTCATTAAACGTATGAAACTTCAAATATTTTTTCCAAACATCAATAGGTGTTGCTTTCAACTGTGCAGAAATCGCTTGAAAGAATTTAGGCATACCAACTATACAAGAATCTTCATTGTTGATCTTTAAATTTTGAAAGAGATTTTTCCAGTCAATGTTGGGAGTGAGTTTATTAAGTCCATCAACGCTGTATTTATTATAAAGCTTGTATGGATCGCGCATATCTACACGAGTCATGGATGCGGAAGCAAGTGATTCTTCTAATTTATAAATTGCGTCAGCATCTTTTTTTGCAACAGAGCTATCATCTCCCATCAAACCTAACATCGTCACCAAGTATTTTTTATAAGCATCTCTGATTTTAGAAGTACGCTCATCTTTAGCAAAGTAATAATCTCTGTCAGGCATGCCTAGACCACCTTGAAAGAACTGTGCGATGTTCTCAGTTACATTTTTATCATCAGGACCTACATAAAAACCGAACAATTGTCCATTACCGTTTGCATATCCCTGAGCTATTACATCCATTATACCTTTTGCATCAGTAACAGCATCTACTTTTGCGAAGTAGTCATTAAGTGGAGTAATGCCTGCTTTATCTATTGTCGCGCTATCCATCCCACTGCGATAGAGGTAGCCAACTTTTTGTGCCACACTACCCTTCTTCGCATCTTTATCAGCAGCAGCTTCATCCAGAAGTTCATGTAATGCTTTATAGTTATTTTCTTGCAATTCATTAAAACTTCCCCAACGTGTTTCAGAAGCCGGAATAGGATTGTTTTTTAACCATGCACCATTAGCATACATAAAGAAATTGTCGCCGGGTTTTACGGTCGTATCCATATTGGCAGGATCAAGCAATGCTCTAGATTCTCCTATTGCATCACCACCCTTACCATCTTTGCCACCTTCCTTGCACGAAGCAAAAGCTAATGCAGTAGCGGCACTCATAAATAATACTTGTTTAAAATACATGTAATAAAATTTGAACCGGCAAAGCTAATAATAAAGCATTTGAGAAAGGAAAATTAACAACGTTAAAAAAAGTGGGATTTATGCCGATTAAATCTATTAGTCTTGCTTTATAGCATTGGGCTTTTGTTCTAAATAATCACATTGTTCTATCGTTCCCACTCTCACTTTCAGTGGAATGTGCGTAGCTTTTTGAAATTTATATTCTGCTTTGCAAAAAGGTGCTAGGTAATTGTAAAAATCGTATTGTAATGGAGTGTGTACATTAAATGCTTGGGGTTTGTAAGCACTGACAGTATCGTTATCTCTCTTAAATGTTTTGATAGAAGCAATGCGTTCTTGCCCATTTATATTACAGGAAATAGCGATCACCATTGTACATATCAAAACCCATTGCTTCATTAGTTAGAAATCAATTTGCATATTCAATGCAGTTCGCAAAGCTGAAAGATTTGGATTCTTAGCCGCCATTGCATCGTATTTGTCTTGCTTACTTAATACGCGTTGTTCAGTCATTTCTTCACCCTCCACCTTCCTTATCTCTGTTGTAATTCTTATGATCGTACCAGCCGCATTTTGAAAAAATTCTGAG
>CBFGYQ010000452.1:0-1865 GCA_965652995.1 uncultured bacterium | reverse complement strand
TGGAGAAGTTGAACTCAGCAAGTTTTCTATTGTCTTGCACCAAATCTCTTTCACCTTGAAAAACAGAAATACGCATACCGCTTTGTCCATCTTTTTGTGTTGTGTATTGTCTGGCAGCTTTATTAGGGATTTTTGAATTTCGCGGGATCAATACATCCATTAATCCCCCCATGGTTTCTATCCCCAATGATAAAGGTGTAACATCCAGCAAAAGCATGTCGGTATTATTTCCTGCAAGAATATCTGCCTGCACAGCGGCCCCCAATGCTACCACTTCATCAGGATTCAATTCATCAAATAATTCTTTACCAAAGAAATTTTTCACAGATTCTATTACTAAAGGAACGCGTGTGCTACCGCCCACCATTACGACAGCATCAATATTATTTACATTCAAACCCGCATCTTTCAAAGCATACTTGCAACTATCAATAGTCCTGTTTATCAAAGGTTGTATCAGTTCGTTGAATTTTTCTTTGGTTAATTCTAAAACATTTCCATTTAATACTGTCTTGTAAAATTCATTACCTGACAAATGTTTTTTCGCTTCTTCGGCTTTCAGTCTGAGTGCTGCTTTTACTTCATTATCTGAAAACTGTTTTTTATCAATTGTTAATTCTTGCCAATATTCCACAATTGCTGTGTCCATATCATCACCGCCTAGATAGGTATCGCCATGTGTAGAAAGCACCTCGAAAATTCCGTTTGATAATCTCAGGATTGACACATCAAAAGTTCCTCCTCCTAGATCATACACTGCTATTGTTTTTTCTTCCTCCGATTTTACACCTAAACCATACGCAAGACTTGCAGCAGTAGGCTCATTGAGTATACGAAGAACATCAAGACCGGCAAGTTTTCCGGCATCTCTTGTGGCTTGTCTTTGGGCATCATTAAAATAGGCAGGAACAGTGATGACAGCCTTCGTAACAGGTGTTTTCAGAATATGCTCTGCACGATGTTTTAATTCTTTAAGAATATCTGCCGAAAGCTCAATAGGCGTATAAAACTTATCATTTACCTGAACTTTTACCAAAGATTCAGTGGAGTCATCAATGATCTTATATGCAAAACTTTGCGCATGGTCTTGTACATCATTGTACGATTTTCCCATCAATCGTTTTGCAGAATATATGGTTCGCTCAGGAGCTTCTATGAGTTTGTCTTTTGCAGGCGTACCTACAATAGGATTGTCATATTCATCAAAATTTATGATAGACGGCACCAGCGTTAACCCATCAATTTCTTTTAAGGCAATTGGCTGCTTGGTATCTTCTCGCACAATGGCGATAAGGCTGTTTGTTGTACCGAGATCTATACCTACGATTATTTCTTTTTGTTGAATACTTCCTGTAACGAGGTTGATACCTATTTTACTCATGGCTGCAAAATTAGGCGATAGAGGAATAGTACTTCCTAATAAAAGTTAAAATGTGTTTTTACAAGGAAGGTATTTTAAAGGCACGTGGTTATATTTGTCATTATCCAAAACAGATAGAAATGAAACTAATAATTACAGTATTTGTAAGTATGTTGATCAGTGTCGGTGCTATTGCACAACTTTCCAATGCTCAATTGATAGCGATAAAAGACGATGCTGACGATGGAAAAGCTCTTTGGATGAAGTATTTTGAAGAAGGATATGCAAATAAAAATATGAATGAGCTGCCAGCACTTCGTGGCACTTTTGAGAAATTTCTTTTGGATAATATTTCGAGATTAAGCAGAATGAATGCAGAAGGAGATGCTAGAGAATTACTTACCGCTGTAAAAAATTATTTAGTTATTGAAAAGCAATTTGTAAAAGATGTGATGGATTCTATCACACATGCAAAAGAGGATATTATGAACAGAGCATTGGTAGA
>CBFGYQ010000451.1:0-1868 GCA_965652995.1 uncultured bacterium | reverse complement strand
ACCGGAGAAGGATCTGAACGGCTGTAGTTGGATGATTCAAGAAGAATCGTTTTGGTGTTGTTGGTTTTATCTATTGTATCTATACTACTTGCAAAACGTCCCATAATAGCATCCATATTCTTTACAATAGGATGTGGTGAAGTGGGAATAAATATCGGCAAGAACGTCCAAGGTCTTAATTCAATTTGTGGTTGCCCGTTAGAAAGTGTACCGGTTATCAAAGGAACAGGATTTACCTGTTGAGCATCTTCAATAAGGTCATTATTTATTCGTACTCCGTACTTGAATAGTTGGTCGTCGAGATTAAGGTTATAGTCTGTAGTGATAAATTGCCCTGTTTGTTGCAAGCTATCTACAGGTGTGTGTAGGGGATCTACTACCCACAACACCTTGCCGCCACGCATTACATATTGATCTATTGTAAACTTATCTTTATCTTCAAAGGGCAGTATAGGTTTGTTGATAACGATCGCGTCGTAAAGCTTATCATTAATAAAATAGTTGCTATGGATATCAACCGTGTCCACTCTATACACTTGGCTAATTGTATAGAGTAGATCAAGTGTATTGGCACCCAATTGTTCTCCGTTGCCCACCATGTAAGCTATTCTCGGTTTATCTTTCTTTTGCAGGTTATGAATGGCGCTGGCGAGTTTGTACTCAAGCAATGTTTCAGAATAATTCAACACTTGCAATGGCGTCATCCCAAAATGGTTATCCAGCAATCGAACGGCTTGTTCTTTACCGGCATATCTTACTACGGCAAATGGGAAAATGACTTGTTTAGAAGAGTTTTGTTTGTCTTTTACATTTAGTTCTACAGGCTCAACTCCTTTTTTGTGCAAGGCTTCCATTACCCTACCCTTTTCTGCTTCGTCTATATTTTCAAAAGGATCGCTGAAACGGAAATTGAGATTAGCACCTGCATAATTTTTAAATGATTGTAATTTTTCTCTGGTTGCTTCTCTCAGTTTTTGAAAACCTGCGGGTAATTCTCCTTTTAAGTAAACATCTACGGTTACAGCCTCTTTCGTGTCTTGCAACATACGTTTCGTTGCATTGCTCAGTGTAAATCTTTTTTCGCGAGTGAGGTCTAAACCTGTATGAAAACGAGCAGCGAGAATATTGGCAAATATCAAGATTACCACCATTATAATGATGCGAATGATAGCCTGTTGCTGTTGTTGTTTGCGTTTTACAGATGTATTTTTCGTTTCAGCCATTTTGGTGTTAGTCTTGCTTTGCAGTATCCCATGTACGGCGATTGAGCGAAAGCCTTGTCAATGCGATAAATAAAATAATGATGGAAAGAAAATAAACTACATCTCTTGTATCAATGATGCCCCTGCTGATAGAATTGTAATGAAAGGACATGCCTATCATACTCAAATAATAATCTATACCTGCGGTAAATGCGGGCAATTCGCTCAACGATTCAAAGCCTGTGTAAAGAATAAAATTGGCGAAAAGCGCGATTAGAAATCCCACAATTTGATTGCTGGTAAGCGATGAACAATAGATGCCTATAGCCGTAAAACTCGCAGCTAAAAACAATAGACCAATATAAGAACCGATAATGCCGCCTGTATCAAGATTATCCTTTACAGCTGAAAGACTATCGATAGTTACTATGTAAATAAGTGTAGGAATAATAGCGAAAACCACCAATGCCAAAGCCGCAAAATATTTCCCTAGAATGATGTCTGTATCTTTCAACGGTTTGGTAGAAAGCCATTCGATGGTACCGCTTTTAAATTCATCTGCAAAAGAACGCATGGTGATGGCGGGTATCAACAACATTAAAAACCATGGGGCCAGTTCAAAATATTTATCCAAAGTAGCATAACCATAGTCAAGAATACTGGAGT
>CBFGYQ010000450.1:0-1873 GCA_965652995.1 uncultured bacterium | reverse complement strand
CTAAGAAAATTGTCTTACAAAACCGATCTTCATAAACGCATTTGCAGCCTCATTATCAGAGGCTGTGTTTTTAGCAGTGGCGAAGTTTGTAAAAACTAGGTGTCCGCATTGGGCTTCCTATTGCCAATAAAAACATCGAAAAAATAAAAACCAAACGCTGCCCTACCGGTTTTTGCAGTGCTTGGGTCTTCGTTTCCTAGTCTACTCCTAATCGAATAAGGTTCTTTCTTTTCCTTTCAGGTTTCTTCCAATCATGCACACACACCCGTTTAGTCCATTCCACAAATTTCCCGATAAGCATTTCTCTTTTCCTATTTTTACCTCATGCATCCACAACTTGCATTTGAGCGTTTAGAAAATCAGCAAGCACATCAGGAAAAAGCGTTGAAGGAATTGTTACAATACCTTCAAGCAAATTCACCTTTTTATCAACAATTTTTTCAGCAACATAACATTTGCGTAGAAGAAATCAACGTTTTGCAAGATTTACAGAAAATCCCTACAACTGATAAGCAAGCCATGCAAGAACGCAATTGGGATTTCCTTTGTGTTCCTAAAAATCAATTAAGAGAATATACAGCAACTTCCGGCACTTTGGGAAAGCCTGTTACCATCGCACTTACAGAAAATGACCTAAAGCGTCTTGCGTATAATGAACAGCAATCTTTCCTGACAGCAGATGCAAAACCACATGATGTTTTTCAACTCGTGCTTACCCTCGACAGACAATTTATGGCAGGGATGGCGTATTATTTAGGCATTAGGAATATTGGAGCAAGTGTTGTGCGTACCGGTCCGGGGTTGCCATCTATGCAATGGGAAACGATACAGCGATTGCAAGTGAATAGCATTGTTGCGGTTCCGTCTTTCATTGTGAAGTTGATAGAATATGCAAAAGCAAATAATATTGACCTCAACAAATCATCAATAAGAAAAGTCATTTGCATTGGGGATAATCTTCGCGATGAAAATTTTGAACTGAATGTACTTGGTAAAAAAATAAAACAGGACTGGAATATTGAGTTATACGGCACTTATGCTTCTACCGAAATGCAAACGGCTTTCACAGAATGCAAACAGGGCAATGGCGGGCATGAACAACCGGACTTGATAATCACAGAGATCTTGGATGATAATGGAAATCAATTAGCTGCCGGTGAATATGGAGAAGTGACTATTACCACATTAGGGATCGAAGGAATGCCTTTGCTTCGATACCGTACAGGAGATATGGCCTGTTTGTATGATGAACCTTGTGCTTGCGGTAAGCATTCAAGAAGACTAAGTTCCATCGTGGGTAGAAAGCAACAAATGATCAAATACAAAGGCACCACACTTTACCCACCTGCCATATTTGAGACCTTGAATAAAATAGATATAGTGAAGGAATATGTTGTGGAGGTTTCTAGCGACGAACTGGGTAGCGATCTTGTTCTATTATACATTTTCAGTAAAAATGCTGATGAACAAAAATTAATAAATCAATTGCGTGCAAGCATGCGCGTAGTACCTGAGATCAAGTATATTTCTAACGAAGAAATGCGAAAGATGCAATTCCCTGAAGCATCTAGAAAGCAGATCAAGTTTGTAGATAAGAGGAAATAATTATTATACAATATAATCCATTTACAAACTCTCCTTAAAACTTCATTCGTTGTATCCTCACAGCATTTAAAATGGCCAAAAGCGCAACGCCCACATCTGCAAAAACAGCTTCCCACATTGTTGCTAATCCACCTGCCCCAAGTATCAACACAATGGCTTTTACAACAAACGCTAGCGCAATATTTTGCCAAACAATTTTCTTTGTTTGTTTACCGATATTGATCGCCATCGGAATTTTTGAAGGCTTATCATCTTGAATAACGACATC
>CBFGYQ010000449.1:0-1874 GCA_965652995.1 uncultured bacterium | reverse complement strand
CTGGTAAACTGTTATGGGCCTACAGAAACTACGGTAGGGCAACTACTGTATATAATTGACGATAGTAAAAAATATGGATCAACAGTTCCGATAGGAAAACCATTTACAGATTCGAAAGTCTATATTATAAACGAAAACGGAAGCGAGGTACTCAGTGAGGGAGAAGGTGAGCTATTCATTGGTGGTAGTTGTGTTGCGGCCGGCTACTTAAAGCGACCTAGTTTAACGGCAGAACGCTTTGTGAAAAAGAAATTCAATGGTGAAAATGAGATGATCTTCTATCGCACCGGAGATATCGTTCGCAGGCTGTCAGACAGCAATATTGAGTTCGTAGGAAGAATTGACGATCAAGTAAAAATAAGAGGGTTTCGCATAGAGCTTGGAGAGATTGAGACAGTATTGCAAAAAGCACCAGACGTGAAGCAAGGCGTAGTCTTAGCAAAGGAAGGTGTAAATGGAGACAAACGCTTAATCGCTTATGTGACTTGCTCTAAAAGCTTTGACAAAAAAGCGATCACCGAATTTCTGCAAGCATCACTTCCTGAACACATGGTACCTAAATTGTTGGTACACTTAAACGAATTTCCATTATTGGCTAATGGTAAAATAGATAAAAGATCGTTGCCTAACCCTGTAGCAGACAGCCTACTTACCAATGCATATATTAATCCTTCCGGAAATACAGAAACATTGCTTTCAAGTATTTGGAAAGCGATATTGGCGGTAGATCGTGCAGGTGCCGATGATAACTTTTTTGAATTAGGAGGCACTTCTCTTTTAGCTTTAAAATTTATTGCTTCGCTAAAATCGCACAAAGACATTAACCTTTCTATCGTCAAACTCTATCAATATCCAAAACTTAGAGACTTAGCCAATTTTATTGATGGCAAAACAATGTCAAAAAACCTAACTACTAACATTTCTAAAAAAGTAGATGGTGATGAGATAGCGGTGATAGGAATGTCGGGTAGATTTCCTGGAGCAGACTCAATTGACGAATTGTGGGAGGTACTTAAAGAAGGAAAAGAGACTATTACATTCTTTGGTGACGATGAATTAGAAACTAGCACTTCCAACAAAAAAAGTCCGGACTATGTAAAAGCCAGAGGTATTCTTAATGATGTAAAATCTTTTGATCCTAACTTCTTTGGCATAAGTACAAAGCATGCAGAACTAATGGATCCTCAGCAACGTATTTTTCTCGAGATTGCTTGGGAGGCATTGGAGCGCGCAGGTTATACTTTGGATAACTATGATGGTGAGATAAGTGTTTTTTCCGGGGTCAATTTCAATACCTATTATACGAACAATGTTTTATCTTATCCACAATTGATAGAAAATGCAGGCAATCTGCAAACAGTCAGTTTAAACGATAAAGATTATGTAGCAAGCAGAACTGCTTATGCTCTCAATCTTAAAGGTGCTGCAATCAATGTACAATCTGCTTGTTCTACGTCTTTGGTAGCTGTTGTACAAGCTGTTCAAAGTATTCGCAGCGGACAATGCGATATGGCTTTGGCTGGTGGGGCATCTATTAGTGTACCCATCAACGTGGGACATCTATATGAAGAAGGTGCGATGTTCAGTAAAGACGGACATTGTCGTCCTTTTGATGCTGATGCTACAGGAACACTTTTTAGCGATGGTGCCGGTGTTGTATTACTTAAAAGAAAAGAACAAGCTATACAAGATGGTGACACTATTTATGCTGTAATAAAAGGTATTGGTTTAAGTAATGACGGTGGTGGAAAAGGAAGTTTTTCAGCTCCTAGTGTAGAAGGTCAGGCAGCAGCAATAAGCAGGGCTATTAATGATGCAGGCATTGCAGCAGATAACATCAGCTATATTGAAACGCATGGTACTGCTACCCCACT
>CBFGYQ010000448.1:0-1888 GCA_965652995.1 uncultured bacterium | reverse complement strand
ATACAAGTCGAGTTCGAATATCAAGACCGCAATTATCTTAACTCTCTCATCTATGCCTATGATGAATTGAAAATTGGAAACAAGTGGAAAATAAGACTGGATGCATATTCCAATCAAGATGCCAAGAACCAACCTTACTTACAAACACTGGATGGCAATCAAAAACGCTTTTTAAGTACAATTGGTGATTCTATTCAAAACGCTTTTTATCCGAGCATAGCTACAGATACGTTTGCGGCTAACAAGATTTTGTATAAGATGATAGATACTGTGGTGAATGGAGTGCTTTACGATTCTGTTTTTGTTTATTCTATCAATCCTGACAGTGCCATTTATTCGCTAGGCTTTTCGTATGCAGGACCAAATCGTGGGGATTATAACATTTCAGCAAGCAACGCAAACGGTAGGGCTTACAATTGGGTTGCGCCTATTAACGGTGTTCCTCAAGGAAGTTATGTGCCTGCGCAATTATTGATCACCCCGAAAAAGCAACAGGTTTTCATCCTCAATACAAATTATCAAATTGATAGTCTTAAAGCTTTCAACATTGAAATAGGAGCAAGCAACACAGACCCAAATCTTTTCTCAAAAATTGATGATAACACACATTGGGGACTAGCCACGAAGCTGCGCTACAAAGAACTCAGATTCTTAGGCCGTGAAGATTCTTTAGGAAATAAAAAATGGAATTGGGATAATGATGTTTCTTATGAGTATGTACAGAACAGCTTTAAAACAATCGCTCCTTACAGAAATGTAGAGTTTGGCAGAGATTGGAATGTGCCACAATTCAACGCCAATAAACCGGACGAACATCTTGTGTTTATAAAAATGAAGATTGGTAGTGAGCGATCAGGAGCAGCAGGTTATAATTTCTCTTACTACAAACGGGGATCGGATTATGAAGGCTATCGCAATATTCTTTCTTACGATTATCTCTACAAAAAACTACGTGCTGGTTTTGTCGGCAATATCCTTAATGCAACAGATACGTTTCAAACATCACAATTCTTACGACCTACAGCCTATGCAGAATACAATCTATCGAAACTGATGAATACCTACATCGGTGGAAAGTACGAACTGGAGAAAAATGAATTGAGAAACAAAGCAACTGACACATTATTGCCAACCGCTTTTCACTTCGATATTGCTACCGCTTACATTCGCACATCAGACCAGCAGCCTACGCGTTGGAATCTCACTTACTTTACCCGTAAAGATCGCATTGCTCGCGAGAATAAATTTCTTGCCCAAAACAGAAGTCATAATGTAGAATTGAAATTAGGATTGAATAAATGGAAAAATCACAACATCAACTTTACCGGTACTTACAGACAACTCGAAGTATATGACACCGTTTATAGCAATATAGAAGAAGAGAAAACGCTGTTGGGAAGATTGGAGTATAATGGAAATTTGTTGAAGAATGTTGCGATGCTCAACAGCTTGTACGAATTCGGTTCCGGTCAAGAACAAAAACGCTCTTATACTTATGTAGAAGTACCTGCCGGACAAGGCATTTATACATGGAATGAATACAATGCAGATGGTGTGCAGCAGGCCAATGAATTTGAAATCGCACTCTATCCCGACCAAAAACGTTTCATAAAAGTTTTTACACCAACCAACGAGTATGTGAAAGTGAACTATGTCAATTTCAATTTTAGTCTGGCATTAGAACCGGGTAGTTTTTGGGAGGAAAGCAAGAAAACCAAATTCCAAAAATTCGTTTCAAGATTTTCAACCCAGTCATCCTTGCAAATCAGTAATCGTCTTTTAGCAACTGAAGGGTTGAAAGCCTACAATCCTTTTGTATCAAGCCTATCAGACACATCCATTATTCTGTCAAATACTTCTATCGGCAATAATATCTACTTCAATAGAG
>CBFGYQ010000447.1:0-1888 GCA_965652995.1 uncultured bacterium | reverse complement strand
CTCTATTGAAGTAGATATTATTGCCGATAGAAGTATTTGACAGAATAATGGATGTATCTGATAGGCTTGATACAAAAGGATTGTAGACCTTCAACCCTTCAGCTGCTAAAAGACGATTACTGATTTGCAGGGATGATTGCGTTGAAAATCGGGAGACAAATTTTTGGAATTTTGTTTTCTTGCTTTCCTCCCAAAAACTACCCGGTTCTAGTGCCAGACTAAAATTGAAATTGACATAATTCACTTTCACATATTCGTTAGTTGGCGTGAATACTTTTATGAAACGTTTTTGGTCAGGGTAGAGTGCAATTTCAAATTCATTGGCCTGCTGCACACCATCTGCATTGTAGTCATTCCATGTGTAGATCCCTTGTCCGGCAGGTACTTCTACATAAGTGTAGGAGCGTTTTTGTTCCTGACCGGAACCGAATTCGTACAGGCTGTTGAGCAATGCAACATTCTTCAACAAATTCCCATTATATTCCAATCTTCCCAACAACGTTTTCTCTTCTTCTATATTGCTATACACGGTGTCATATACTTCGAGTTGTCTGTAAGTACCGGTAAAGTTGATGTTGTGATTTTTCCATTTATTCAATCCTAATTTCAATTCTACATTATGACTTCTGTTTTGGGCAAGAAATTTATTCTCGCGAGCAATGCGATCTTTACGGGTAAAGTAAGTGAGATTCCAACGCGTAGGCTGCTGGTCTGATGTGCGAATGTAAGCGGTAGCAATATCGAAGTGAAAAGCGGTTGGCAATAATGTGTCAGTTGCTTTGTTTCTCAATTCATTTTTCTCCAGTTCGTACTTTCCACCGATGTAGGTATTCATCAGTTTCGATAGATTGTATTCTGCATAGGCTGTAGGTCGTAAGAATTGTGATGTTTGAAACGTATCTGTTGCATTAAGGATATTGCCGACAAAACCAGCACGTAGTTTTTTGTAGAGATAATCGTAAGAAAGAATATTGCGATAGCCTTCATAATCCGATCCCCGTTTGTAGTAAGAGAAATTATAACCTGCTGCTCCTGATCGCTCACTACCAATCTTCATTTTTATAAACACAAGATGTTCGTCCGGTTTATTGGCGTTGAATTGTGGCACATTCCAATCTCTGCCAAACTCTACATTTCTGTAAGGAGCGATTGTTTTAAAGCTGTTCTGTACATACTCATAAGAAACATCATTATCCCAATTCCATTTTTTATTTCCTAAAGAATCTTCACGGCCTAAGAATCTGAGTTCTTTGTAGCGCAGCTTCGTGGCTAGTCCCCAATGTGTGTTATCATCAATTTTTGAGAAAAGATTTGGGTCTGTGTTGCTTGCACCTATTTCAATGTTGAAAGCTTTAAGGCTATCAATTTGATAATTTGTATTAAGGATGAAAACTTGTTGCTTTTTCGGAGTGATCAATAATTGCGCAGGCACATAACTTCCTTGAGGAACACCATTGATAGGCGCAACCCAATTATAAGCTCTACCGTTTGCATTACTTGCTGAAATGTTATAATCTCCACGATTTGGTCCTGCATAGGAAAACCCAAGAGAAAATATAGCACTGTCAGGATTAATAGAATAAACAAAAACGGAATCATAAAGCACTCCATTCACCACTGTATCTATCATTTTATACAAAATCTTGTTAGCGGCAAAAGTATCTGTTGCAATGCTTGGATAGAATGCATTTTGAATAGAATCACCAATTGTACTCAGAAAGCGTTTTTGATTACCGTCCAATGTTTGTAGGTAAGGTTGGTTTTTCGCATCTTGATTAGAATAAGCATCCAGTCTTATTTTCCACTTATTGCCAATTTTCAATTCATCATAGACATAGATGAGAGAGTTAAGATAATTGCGGTCTTGATATTCGAACTCGACTTGTAT
>CBFGYQ010000446.1:0-1896 GCA_965652995.1 uncultured bacterium | reverse complement strand
CAAACGTTTTGTGGTAACGCCGATAAAAGCAGTCCTCCACAGGGTTTGCGCTTTGAACTATCTACAAAAGTAAATGACACCATCGTGAAGCTTCTTAAATATCTTCACACTCATCGTCTTCTTGATGTCCTCGGGCAAAATGCTATTTGGACATTAACCAATCATAAACCTCTAAGCAATGTATATGACCCCGATCGCGATAAAACGTCAAAAGAGCTGATTGACTTCATTGCGGTGCTCACCGGCAGACCAAAACCGAATCATTACACAATACAGCATTTTGATACCGCTGCATCGGGCCCTGTTTACCAGCCAAAAACACTAAAGATAATTGCCAGTTTTGAGGAAGTACTGCAGTCTCCAAAAACTCTGACACTTGGTGTTTACAATAGTGAGGGCGAAATGATACAGGAAGTATTTTCCAACAGAACTTTTGGTAAGGGTGGTCATCGTTTCCGGATAGAGTTTGACGCCTACAACGTACAAGCGGGAAACTATTTTGTAAGATTATCCGAAGGCTCCAACGTAGTTCAGGAAAAGATGGTAGAAGTAAAATAATACGATGTCAAGAACTATTAAAATTCATAAAAAAGAACGCTGCTCCACCGCGGACTATTGGGCAGCATTGTTGGGATTTAAAGAATTTTTTACCATTGATAGCAAAGCTTCGGATGTTCCCCAAGTGATGGCTCATTTAGCTTTAAAGGAAAATGAATTAGATCCTCAGCCTTGCCGTGTTTTTAACTTAGAAAACAATTTGATCGCAGTTAATCTATTGAATAATGACCGGATAATTGATAATTTTCCCATGTTGGAGAATGGATTTATACTGCGAACAGAAACAGAAGCAATTTACGAATGGAATGAAACAGAAGAATTGGCTGCGCAAATAAGGGCTAAAGGGTTAGGGAAATATGCCCTTGAGTATTTTGCTTCGGATTATAGCTATCGTAAAGAACAATATCAAAAAGAAAGGGATTTAACTCTAAGTCTATCTGCGTTTATCTATCAGATCACTATTACAGAAGAAATCCCCAATGCTTCGGAAAATTTTACAGCATTTCTTCCGCACTTGGAGTACGCGGGAAGATCTTTGTATCAGTTTATTGCAGAAGTTATGGACATATACACCATCCAACACTCGTTTCTACCGATAGGTGGGTACATCCTCACTCTCAGACTCTCAGGAGTGCAGGAAGAGGAAGACTATCTTGCAATAAAATGTTTTCTACATAGGGGAAACTCTAGCACATCTCCATTGAAAAAAGGAATGAAAGTAAGTGGTGTATTCTGGATGCAAGGAATGATTGTTGATCAATGAGTAGAACACATCCTCTTCATCTCCCACTGCTCTGCAAACCTCTTCAATCCTAAACTCAAAAGAAAAGCATTTAAACCCTCAACGCTACTATCCATATTCACCACAGTCAGTTGTCTATCAAAATGTTCGGTTGCATAATTAAACATTGCAGTTGCAATTCCCTGTCTTCTAAAATCTTTGTTTACTGCAAATCTTTGTATTCGTTTGTTGGTTTGGTTGTAGATTAGAAAGCCGATTATTTCTTTTTCATTCTTTACAGCAATCGCTTTTATTGCCTTACCCCAATTTCTTAAAACCGGATTACTCGATTGCCAACAAGGTTTTACTTCTTCAAATGTGGAAAGAGTTGTTATATCATATTCTTCAAGTTGCTGAACGATGTGCGTTGTCCATTTATCTGTTTGCATTTCACCTTTATAACTGAAAAATTCTCTTTGAGTTACGAAGCCTATTTTCTCATAAACTTTCTTAGCTTTTTCATTTGTTTGTAACACTTCAAGAATTATTCGTTCGGTGTTGTTTGCTTTGAGAATAGGCGTAATAAACTCATACATCTTTTCTGTTAGTCTATTACC
>CBFGYQ010000445.1:0-1903 GCA_965652995.1 uncultured bacterium | reverse complement strand
CTTTCGTCATCACCTCACTCACACGTTTTTTAGTGTTTTTTTCAAAACGCATATCGCGATTAGTAAGAATACCGACCAACACATGATTCTTGTCAACAATAGGAATACCGCCAATCTTGTTTTCGGTCATCAACTTCAACGCATCACTTACGAGTGCATCCGGTGGCAGCGTAATGGGGTCAACGATCAAGCCACTTTCAGAGCGTTTTACTTTGCGTACTTGCTCGGCTTGCTTTTCGATGCTCATGTTTTTGTGTAAGATGCCAATGCCACCTTCACGCGCTAATGCCATAGCCAGATTGGCTTCTGTAACGGTGTCCATAGCAGCCGACATCATGGGGATGTTGAGCTTTATGGTTTTGGTAAGTTGGGTGGAAATATTGACTTCGCGGGGAAGTACTTCGGAGTAAGCAGGAAGGAGAAGAACATCATCAAACGTTAAACCCTCTCCATAAAACTTAGATTTTGCAGCCATGTGCAAAGATATATTGTAGAGTTGAGAAATGAAAAATTGGTTTTGGTGATGGAGTTATTGAGATGTTCGTAAAGTTTTTTTGATGTGGCAACAGATATTTCCTGTTAGGTGTAGTCTCTGACTACGATTTCGCGGAATACAGTCTTCGGCAGTAATTTTTGTTCAGAGAGCAATTGCCGCTTCAACATAGATGGCGACACAATATTGAAGTGTTCCAATCTCTAAATTTTATTTCAAAAAATAATTTTAACTACAAATGTGGTTTATTTAAAAAATAAAGACTACATTTGAGGTAAATATAAGACTTAATGAGTCAGTACCATTTAGGAGAATTTGAAGAAATCGTTTTACTTACTGTAGCAATACTCAACGGTGAGGCTTATGGTTTGAGCATTATTTCTGAGATCGAAGACCGACTAAAACGAAATGTAAGTTTGGGTGCGATACAGACTGTTCTGAAAAGGCTTGAAGAAAAAAAATTACTCAAATCGGAATTTGGAGATGCTACAAAAATGAGAGGTGGAAAAAGAAAAAGATTATATGAAATAACGGCAAGTGGGCGACAAATATTACAGGATACAAAAGCTCAACGCAACTCTCTTTGGGAAGCAATTCCAAACACGGTATTCAATATTTTATAAATGAAAGAACCAAAACCACCTAAAACCGCTTTGAAGTTTTTTCGTTGGTATTGCCACCCGGATTTCAGAGAAGAGATCGAAGGTGACCTGATTGAAAATTTTTATAATGATTTGCAGAACTATCAGCCAGAAACAGCTAGATGGTTTTTCATAAAACAAGTGTTCTTTCTATTCCGTCCCAGCATTATTAAAAGCACTCATCATTTAATAAATAAAAAAACAACAACTATGCTTTTACAAAACAAAAGACTCCTTAGCATACTGGCTGTAGCAGCAGGTATATTGCTTATTCCTTTCATCGCAATGAATTTCACGAATGAAGTGAACTGGACTTTCTTCGATTTTTTAGTAGCAAGTATTTTATTATTTGGTACAGGTTTAGCTTTTGAATTTATATTGCGAAAACCTAAAACCATTCAGTACAAGATTGTATTCAGTGTCGTTTTGTTTCTTGCACTGTTCCTTGTTTGGGCTGAACTTGCGGTAGGTATCTTCGGAACACCTTTATCCGGAAATTAGACAAGTTATTTCAACGGACTTTAGGAAACTATAAACTAATCCACCTGTTGCTTGTAACTATATTTGCAACCTCAACGCAAGAAATTTCACAAATGAAATTGTACAAAGGACATTTTATTACAAAGGCGATCATCATCTTGATGACGGTCTTTGTATGGATGCCTTGTACGGTGAAAAGCGAGATCAAGCAAGCATTTGACATTCCTTATTCAGCTGTTGAAAACTCATCAAAGCCCAATAAGACTGCGGTTTGTCAATCTTACACAAA
>CBFGYQ010000444.1:0-1904 GCA_965652995.1 uncultured bacterium | reverse complement strand
TTACATTTGCGCTCCGGCAGGTCTTATACGGCCAGCTCCCACTAATCCCCCAGGGCAGGAATGCAGCAAGGGCATGTGGTTGTAGCGGTGCGATGTGAGTAACCTGTCGGTTTTTTTACACAAATTCTGTTTCTCTTCTCCTCATTTTTGTTGTCAGCCTAAGTGCTTTTGATATGACCAATTCAAGAGCTGCTTCATCCCATACACTTTCGAGCGTTTTCAGTAATTTTCTAATGCTGTATTTTTCTTCTTTATAAAGCTGCTCTCTATTAATTATGTTTTGTAGCCCAAGCCCTATGTTATTTCTTATTTGAATAAACTGTGCGGGATAGCCGGTTTCTCTAAGATCGAATCCAATTTTTATGTAATGAAGTAGGTAGTAGATCTTTCGATCTGCCCCAAAAGAGGTAGAAGGTAATGAAAGATTAAATGAGTGCATTAATAGTTTTTCGTAATCAAGTCCTACTTGTTTTGCCTTTTCAGTCATGGTTTTCAACTTCATAAGCAAAGGAATATGTTACGTATTTTGTATTAATTCATTATCAGGAAAAACTTATTTCATTTTCAGGAAACGGGATGAAAAATTACACATGTATGACAAATAAAAACACCCCGATTACGGGGTGTTTTGTATCGACTATATTGTTATTTTACTATTAGTAAACTACCAGTTTCTCAGCAAATGTTTTTGTATCCATCAAAACGTTCACCATGTATATTCCTTTTACAGAGATATAGTTTGCTGGTATTTCTATTTTTGTATTTCCTGCAACCTTCGCCTCGGTGCTATAAATTACTTTACCTGTTACATCAGTCACTTGCACTTTAGCGTTAGTTGGATTTCCTGTACCTTTTATCATAACAGCAGAGCCGCCAGTAGTAGGATTAGGAGCAAGTGCTATACCCTTATTTTGATACTTTGTATCGTCAACACCGGTAGGAGATTCATTGAAGTTGATTCTGTCAATATAGACATTGTTACCTGTACCAGGATAAACCAACGCATCAGTTATGTTACCACCAGATTTATAACGGAATCTGAAGTAAACTTCATTTGAAGTTTTCAAGTCAGACGGTAGTGCATAACTAAAATTTTTCCAATCATTAAAATCATCCGGAACAAACTCACCATTAACAACACCAACAGTTTGCAAATCTGTTTTCTTTAAAGTAGTCAAAGGCAACCAACCTATACCAGAACATGTACTACGATAGTGAATTTCCAATTCATCGTTCATAAACTTAGGATCGCCTGTTGTAGATGCTCCAGAAATCATAAAGCTTAGATTAAGATAAGGGCTGCTTGCAAAACCTGTAAAGTCAAATGCAGGAGTATAAAATTCATCTACATCACCAATTGGAGTATTATAAAACACTTGTGATCCCATTCTCTTATCATAAGCATTCATGCAAATTGATGTTTTATCAAAGAAACCTGCATTGTTTACAACTGACCACTTGTTTTGATTCTTATAAATATTAAATATTGGATATTGAGTCAAATCATCAGTCGGATTAAATTCCTGGAAAAAGCCTTTAGCATTTACCGGTACTCCGCTATTTACAAAAACCGCACTGTCTTTTGTGATTGTTCCGGTTCCTGCATTAGATGTAACATCTAATTGAACTTTTACCCAACCAGAATTCGTGAAGGATACCGAAGTGGACCCCAAATCTGTCTTGTTAATTACACTCCCACTTCCATCAGTGAAAGTCCAATTAGCACTTGTCACAGTATCGTTCCAGCTTCTGTTTGTAAATGTATTAGGAGTATTAATACACAAAAATGCGTTCTCGTCAGTAAGTGTATTGGTTGAAAAATCTGCAATGGGTGGTAAATCTTGCATAGGTTTGATTGCTCCGGCAGCATCCATTACACCTGTATTAACAAGATTTCTTTTTTG
>CBFGYQ010000443.1:0-1912 GCA_965652995.1 uncultured bacterium | reverse complement strand
TTTTCGAAGATGTGTGACTGGGTTTCTTTATTCATTCCAATACCATTGTCTTTTACTTTAATGGCAAGCATTCCGTTTTGCACTACAGTAGAAATATCAAGTAACAACCCGGTTTTAGAATATTTGATGGCATTATCCAAAAGATTGAAAATGATGTTGGAGAAATGTACCTCATCTACGTTCACCCTATAGTTCTGCGCGCTAAGATTTAAACTAAGCAAGCCTTCTTTTTCCTGAATTTGCAGTGAAAGGTTGTCCGCTACTTTTCTGATGATCTCATGGGCATCCAGTTCTTGCAGGTTTAGTTTTATCTCTTGTCGTTCCAGTCTTGCAGATTGTAATATTTTCTCCACCTGTTTATTCATCCGTTTATTTTCCTCTTTTATCATAGCACTGTAGTAGCGAATTTTTTCCGGGTCACTTATCACTTTGTTGTTTACCAAAGCATCTATGGCAAGTGAGATAGTGGCAAGTGGCGTTTTCAACTCATGGGTCATGTTGTTGATAAAGTCTGACTTGATCTCCGACAGTTTTTTCTGGGAGAATAAGGTGCGCACAGTAAGTGCAAAAGCAGAGACGATGATGAGTGTGAAGATGACAGATGCAGCGATCATCCATCCTATCTGACTCATGATGTAGTTGTTGTCTTCTTTGAGATAAATGTAAAGTGTCTCCTTTCCAAACTGTGAACCCTCAGGTGTCAGCACCATTTCCCGGGGAGTTTTATTCATGATGTTTTGTCCCGAAGATTTAATTGGATAGCCATAGATATTAGTAATGGTATAAGAAAAAGGGAAACGAATGTTATGTCGTTTTAGGTTATAGTCTATAATAGTTGTGATGTCATTGTCGCTAAAATACTCTGAAGAATAATTCTGCCTAATGAAAAACATCTTAGAATCATCATCCTGAAAACGTTCGCCGCTTTTCACAACAAATCGATCATAGATACCTTCTTTAATATCTGTCATGGCAGCCATGATATCATTATCATGTTGTTGTTTGCGAAGGTCAATTGCACTCTTTATCCACAGCATCTGAATGAAGATGATGCCGAACACGGAAAGTGATATGAGCAATACGATAAGGGGAAAGACGCGCTTCATGCAGCGGTAAATTTATAAATCATTCCTGCCAAATAATTCATAAATATTAAAATCTAATCGCAGAAAAGTTTACTGTAAATTTAAATAATGAAGGTTATAGCATTTGTATTGCTTTTTGTTTTTTCTAATGTTAGCTCTAATGCACAACAATATAACCCTATGCTTACAAACACAAATAAATGGTTGGTGATAGGTTGGTTTGAAAGTTGTAGAACAGATAGTTTGTGGATTAGTGGCGATACCATTTTTAATAACAAGGTTTATAAGAAGCTAATGGGAAATGCACTATCTGCATGGCCTACTTATCCTAAACTCAACTCACTTCTAAGAGAAGATACAACTGCTCGAAAGGTTTTTGCATTGAGAGTTGGATCGTCTGATATTGACACAACCGAAAGAATCTTGTATGATTTTAGTTTGCAAGTTGGTGATAGTATACAACTGTATAACAATCATATCTTTAGCGCCTATCATCCATTGCCTGATACGTTTGGTTGGTATGTTGTTGATAGTATTACGCAATACAATGCGCTAATCGGTCAGCGTAATTTGTTTCATTTAAGTAGAAAATATTATAGTGGCTTTCCAATTTCTGCATTCAATTATACGACGTGGATAGAAAGCATAGGTGAAGTAGACGTAAAAGCAATAGGGAATTATACATTAAATTATTACCAGAGCGGTGGTGGTTCTACGGTTTCATGTTTTTACCAAAACGGGGTAAAAGTTGTTAGTAATTATGTTCATGGTCTCGACACATGTTATTGTAATTCGACTATTGGTCTCAAGGAAGTAGGTTATTTGTC
>CBFGYQ010000442.1:0-1918 GCA_965652995.1 uncultured bacterium | reverse complement strand
GATCTTTTCCTACAAACTTGCTGATGTAATCTTCCACTTGTTTTGTCGTAACAATACCGTGGTAAAAATCTTTGTTCAGTCCACGAAGCAATTCTCTGAATTTATTATCATCATCCAGTATCATGCGTATCATATGAACAACAGCCGCACCTTTATCATATTTATCACCGCTTCCTTCATCATTCACACCATAATCGCCAATTACGGGTCTGTCGTTGCGAATGTTTTTCCATTCTCCTCTACAATACTCAAAGGCTTTTTCTTTGCCAGCTATCCATTCGGCAAAAAGTGTTTCGGTATAAGAAGTAAATCCTTCATGGATCCAATTGTCTGCAATGTCTTGTGCGGTAATGTTGTTGCCAAACCATTCATGCCCGCTTTCGTGGATGATGATAAAATCGAATAACATTCCGACACCTGTACCGCTTCTATCAAATCCTTTATAGCCCATTCTGTATTCATTGCCATAGGCGATCGCACTTTGATGTTCCATACCGAGATAAGGTGCTTCTACAAGTTTATAACCATCTTCGTAAAACGGATAAGGCCCCATCCAATATTCAAAACAACGCAGCATTTGTTTGGTAACAGCAAATTGTTTTCGGGCTTTGGCTTCGTTATATTTTAAAGGATGAAAGGAAAGGTTTAGAACTCCTTTTTCACCGATGAGAGTATCTGTCCAACTTGTGTAATCACCAATGTAGAAAGTTGTGTTGTAGGTGTTGATAGGATTTTTAAGTTCGTACATCAACGATTTAACTTCCTCCTTACCTAACACTTCTAAACCTACATCCGATTTGTTGAATATTTGAGACTCATAACGCTTACTGATAGCTAATCTCCCATTACTGACACATTCCTTTTTCTCAGGGATATTTTTATAAGTAATAAATACCCCACTATCCGGTTCATCTCCCTGATAATCTTTACACGGCCACCAGCTACTGGCTCCAAATCCCTGACAAGCCACCGCTATCCAGGGATTTCCCATGCTGTCTTTCGTCCAAATAAAACCGCCATCCCAAGGTGGGTTTCGTGCTTCGCGTGGCTTGCCATGATAATATGCTTTCAGTATTATATTACTACCAACTTGCTCCTCATTAAAAGGATATTTCACCCACCATACATTTCCTTCCTTAGAAAAATCTAATTGCTTTCCATCCATCACTATGCTATCCAAAAACATAAGTTCCTGTAAATCTAATTGCAGACTATCTGTAGGCTGTGAAATGACTTTTGCAGTAATGATATTACTACCTGAAATGCTTTTTCTTGCCGTATCAAATTCTACAGACAAGCTATAATGCTGCACATCCCACCATGCACGATGTACACCGTTGCTGCCTCGGAGTGTATCTTGTCTATTGTAAGCAAAAAGGGCATTTGCAAAAAGCAAACACCCAATAATTATTTGAATAAACTTGTTCATTTTCATTAGCAAATTAGCACATCAGCAAATTAGCTAATTAATGCTGATGTCCGTCATGGCTACCGTGATCGTGACCTTCATGTCCGCCTCCGGCTGGTGCAGGAGCTGCACCAGCAGCAATATCCGTTACTTCCACATCAAAGATCAAAACAGAATTGGCAGGAATTTTTGGTGATGGACTTTGCGGACCATAAGCATATCTTGAAGGAATAAACAACGTAGCTTTCGCACCTTTATTCATCAAGGCTACACCTTCATCCCATCCTTTTATCACTTGTCCTTTACCCAAAGCAAAGCTGAACGGTTGTACGTGGTTGAACGCGGGGTCTACGTTAGAGTCAAATGTTTCTCCATTTGTTGTTTTACCTGTGTAGTTTACCGTTACTTGTTGACCTGCTTTTGCATTTTCACCAGTACCAGGTTTTGTAATTAAATAGTACAAACCTGAAGCAGTCTTAGTAGGTTTTACATTTTTAGCTTTGAAATAAT
>CBFGYQ010000441.1:0-1922 GCA_965652995.1 uncultured bacterium | reverse complement strand
TGCAGAATGGTGCGGGTTTGATGAGATAAATCGCAAACAAGAACGCTGTGGAGGTGAGCGTTTTCTCACCACCTGAAAGCTGCGTGAGGGTACTCGGGCGTTTGCCTTTGGGTTGCGCATAGATCTCAATGCCGCTGTCAGCAATGTTTTCAGGGTCGGTGAGGCGCAGGTCGCAGGTATCTTCTTCAGTAAAGAGTGCTTTGAACACTTGTATGAAGTTCTCGCGCACCATATCAAACGTTTCTTTGAATTTGGCGTTCGCCGTGTTCTCCACTTCTTCTATAGTAGCGAGCAGACTTTCTTTCGCATTCACGAGGTCGGTCTTTTGCTCGATGATAAATTCGTGACGGAGTTTTATTTCGGAATAGGCTTCGATGGCGGTCGGGTTTATCTCGCCCATATTCTCCAAACGCTTTTTGATGCGTTCGCTATCGGCTAATAATTCTTCCACCGATTTTTCATTCGTGCGTTCTTCATCTATGATCTCATCTAGGTTTACTTTGAACTCTACATTCAATCGTTCTTTCAACCCTGCAAGGCGCAGTTTCATTTCGTTGAGTTGCTCGCGAATGCCGTTGAGCAAAGCTTCTGCTTGTTCTTTCTCCCGACGTTTTTGGTTGAGTTGTCCTTCGCGTGCAGAAAGTTCGTTGCGGAATTGATAATACAAACGATCGCTTTCGTTCAATGTTTTTTCATCGCTCTCTTTCTTCGTCATCAATTCGTAGAGTTCATTATCACCACCGTGTAGCTTGCCTTCTGTTTCGGTAAGTTGTAAAGTGGTTTGTTGTAATTGCTCTGTGTTAGAAGTGATTTGTTTTTCTAGATCGGTGAGTTGATTAGCACGGAAAGTACGTTCTTGCTTCAATCCTTCAAGCTTACTTTGAGCGCGAGCGTAGAGAATGTTTTGTTGATTGTATTCTGCCGTAGCTGCGTTGAAATCTTGCTCTACGGTTTTAAATTCTTCATCTGCTTTGCCAATATTTTCCTGAGCTGTTTTTAAAGAAGCTGTGATGTTTGCCAACTCATCTCTAGTATCTGCAATGCTATCGTTCGTTTGTGCTAATTGCTCTTGAAGGTCAGCCGTGCGCTTTTCTCCTGTTTGGTTGAGGTGTTCAAAGTTCTCTGCACGATTGCTGAAGTTGGTAATGCTGTTTTCTAATTGGTTGATTGTTCTGCGTGTTTCTTCGATAGAACGGTCATTCAATTCCTGGTTGAAACCAGTAAGCAACGTTTGAGTTTCGCTAATGTAGGTTTTGAGTTCGTTAGTCTTGGTGGTAAGCTCTGTGATTTCCTTTGCAAGACGTTCCAAGTTTTTCGCACGACCTATTTTATTTCCTTCAAAAGCTCCTACAGAACCACCACCCAGTGTGTATTTCCCACGAACCATCTTTCCTGCTTTATCCACAATGCGTTCATCACCAACAGGCAATGTTGCAATGTCAATACTATCTTCTGCTACATAAACATTTCCTAAAAGATGCAGTGCTAATGTTTTGTATTGTTCATCAACAGACACTACACTCAATGCAGGAGTTAGTCCGCCGGTAGTGTTGATTGCTATGTTTTGTTTTTCTTCTATTTGATTAAGAATGAAAAAATTTGCCTTTCCTTTTTTATTATTTTCCAAAAGGCTTACCGCTTTCACCGCTTCGGAAAGATTATCTACGATGTAATAATTGAGATAATTATCCAGCAAGTTTTCAATGGAAGTACGATATTCGTTTTGCACTACAAATACATCAGAAAGCAACGGAGCTTTGTTATTCCACTCGCTGTTTTTCTTCAAAAATTTGATGCTGTCAGGATAACCTTCTAAACTTTCAACCAATGATTTCAAAAGATCATGCTCATTGCGACGACTATCTAATTTTCTGTTTTCATCAACCAACTCAGCACGCAAGGTTTCAAGTTGTTCCTGGCTA
>CBFGYQ010000440.1:0-1926 GCA_965652995.1 uncultured bacterium | reverse complement strand
AAATGAAAATGACTCCTGAAGAAGCAGTGAATACCATTACAATAAATGGTGCAGCAGCTCTCGAAATGAGTAATGAGATGGGTAGCATTGCTGAAGGAAAAAAAGCTAA
Source organism: uncultured bacterium (assembly GCA_965652995.1). Taxonomy (GTDB): domain Bacteria; phylum Bacteroidota; class Bacteroidia; order Chitinophagales; family Chitinophagaceae; genus JAFIGV01. The sequence goes on along the minus strand of CBFGYQ010000440.1, from coordinate 1,817 downwards.
TATCATCATCACTAAAAAAATTCCTTCCCTTGCTTATATTCCTTATGATTTCGGAAACAATCCTGTAGAGAGGATGATCATTAATGGACGGTTGGTTTAACTTTTTTTATTCTACCCCTAATTTAAAATCTACTTAACCAGGTGCTAGGTTTGGTTTTGCGAAATAGTATTAAGAGCTGTGGTCATTTATAATCACCCACTCGCCTTTTATTTTCTTGAGTAATAATGTATAAGAACCCGACAAGTTCCCGGCTTCTCTATTTAATTCCCACTTGCCTACTACGAAATAATATTCTTTTGAAAGTTGTTTAATACTAATGATGGTTGAAGTGAGTTTACCCATTGCCTTTGCATCAGGATAAGACTTTTTGTAGCGAGCTAAAGTTTGTTCATAACCATAAGTCGGTCCATTCTTTCCTATAAATACAAGACTGTCATCCTCCCAATAACCTTTCATATAACTTGTAATATCTCCTGCATTCCAAGCCACTACTTGCTTTGCAAGCAGTGCTCTTATAGCAGATTCATCATTTGAAAACGCATTGGTTACATTAATTGTTGTAGAAAGAATCAGTAAAAGGAAAAGGCGTTTCATAAAATCTAATTAGAACAGTAATTAACGCAATCTATCCATTGATTTCACCAACTTCTCATCTTTTCGAATGCCACTGATAGCAAAAGCAATGAATACAATTACAATAGCAGGTATAACTACACCCGCTTGGTAACTTCCATTTTTAGGCATGGGAGAAGTGTTCTTGAAATTTTCTACATGCATCAAACTCATTGCAATAAAACCCACCGAAATCAATAACGAAAGCCAACCTATAGATTTTTGCCGTTTTCTATTTTTAAAAAAGAAGACAGCTTGAAGGGGCATTATAGTCATAGCAACGGCTATAATTAGCAAAGGAAAAAAATCTGTAACTCGTAAATAAGTAACTACCGAACCTATACCCTGCGGCACATCAGCTTTGTAAATGTATCCTGTGTACCAGTCTAAAAATAATGTCGCGCTGAGCAACGATGCCAGCAGGAACCAAACAGTTTGTATTCTTTGTATCATAATTAGTTATTAGTGTTAGCTATATCAATTTACAATTCATCATTCACAATTTCACTTTATCCACTCTTCTCCAAAATACTTTTGCAATGCGGTAGGTATTTTTATTCCTTCAGGCATTTGGTGATTTTCTAACAAACATGCTACTATACGAGGCAAAGCCAAAGAGCTTCCATTCAATGAATGAGCCAATTGTGTTTTACCGGTTTCATCTTTGAAACGAATCTTCATACGATTGGTTTGGAACGTCTCAAAATTAGAAACAGAACTTACTTCCAGCCAACGCTCCTGTGCCGCACTATACACTTCAAAATCATAAGTAAGTGCAGATGCAAAACTCATATCACCACCACAGAGTCTTAATATTCTGTACTGCAAGCCCAAAGATTGCAAGAGCATTTCCACATGCTTCACCATTTCTTCTAACGCTTCATAGCTTTTTTCAGGATGGGTGATTTGTACGATCTCTACTTTATCAAATTGATGCACACGATTCAAGCCACGTACATCTTTACCATAGCTACCTGCTTCTCTACGAAAACAAGGTGTGTATGCTGTCATTTTTATTGGTAACTCCTTAACGATCTCGTCTCTATAAATATTTGTAACAGGCACTTCGGCTGTAGGTATTAAAAACAATCTGTCTTCGGTCGCTTCATACATCTGTCCTTCTTTATCCGGCAACTGACCTGTGCCAAATGCAGAAACTTCATTGACCATGTAAGGCGGATAATATTCTTTATAACCTGCTTGT
>CBFGYQ010000439.1:0-1931 GCA_965652995.1 uncultured bacterium | reverse complement strand
ATGCGGTGGTTTTACCGGCACCATTACAACCTGCTATGATGTAGAGATGGGGCATGTGGGGAATTTCAAATCAAGAATTTACATTTTGAAACCTAGTCTTTTCAAAAACTCATAAATATCGATATGAGTGATGCTAAATTCTTTGCAAACGTCAGGAATTTTTATTGATTTTTGAGATAGTGGTGCAGCAACTTCTTGAGAAATTGCAATTAAATCTCTATCAATAGCACAGTTTACATGCTGTAATTTTCACTAAATAAGAATTGTCTACTTTATCCAAAAGAAACTCAGCGCAAACAACATCGTAATGCCAATCACCATGGCAAAGATGTAAAAACCTACTTGCCCGTTTTGGAGAAGACGAACCCGGTCGCTGCCCCAGCGTACCAATCTGCCAACGCCATTCACGCCGCCGTCTATCACTTGTCTTTCCAGGTATTTATCTAGCAAACCGGAGAGCGATTGTAGCGGTTTTACAATAACAGTATCAAAGAGTTCATCAATATACCATTTGTTTTCCAGCACTTTAGCCAAGCCTGTATTGGCAGCAAATGTTGGATTTTTATTCGCCATATAACCTGCAATAGAAAACACAATTGCGATCACAGAAGATACCCCGATCAACATCCATTCGGTGCTGTGTTCCATCGCATGATTGCTGGCATTGGAAACAGCTGTGTTAAGGAAATTAGAAAGTGTATGGTCGTGGCTGATAACAGGTGGTAACCCTACATAACCACCAATTATAGAAAGGATTGCCAACACAATCAATGGAATGGTAATAGCCGCAGGGCTTTCATGCAAATGATGTTCCTGTTCGTGCGTACCACGGAATTTTCCGGTGAAGGTGAGGGTGTATAAACGGAACATGTAAAACGCTGTCATCATTGCTCCTATCAATCCTAAAACATAGATGGCTTTGTTGTGTGCAAAGGTAGCTGCAAGAATTTCATCTTTAGAAAAGAAACCGGAAAAACCCGGAATACCTGCAATAGCCAAGCACCCTATTAAGAATGTGATTTTCGTGATCGGCATCTTCTTACCCAAACCGCCCATTTTACTAATATCTTGTTCGCCGCCCATCGCGTGTATCACACTACCCGAGCCAAGGAATAGCAAGGCTTTGAAGAAGGCGTGCGTCATAACGTGGAAAACGGCTGTGGTATAAGCCCCCATTCCCAACGCCATAAACATAAATCCTAATTGGCTTACGGTAGAGTAGGCGAGTACTTTTTTGATGTCATTTTGTTTGAGGGCAATGGTAGCCGCTAACAAAGCCGTAGCACAACCGATCCAACCCACAATCTGCAAAGCAAACGGAGCCAAATTGTACAACACACTGCTGCGAGCAATCATATAGATACCGGCAGTTACCATCGTAGCAGCGTGTATCAACGCAGATACCGGTGTAGGACCAGCCATCGCATCGGGAAGCCAGGTGTAGAGCGGTATTTGAGCTGATTTACCCATAGCACCGATGAATAAGCAAATAGCAATGAAGTTATAATCGAAAGAAGATAATGCGCCGTTTTGCAACTGTGTAAAAACACCTGCATCACCTGCGTAGCTCAGCGTTCCGCATTTGTAAAGCATGTAAAGCATTCCCACCAAAAAACCTAAGTCACCAATACGGTTCATCACAAAAGCTTTCTTAGCTGCATTGGTATATTCTCTGTTCTTGAACCAAAAACCGATTAATAAATACGAACACAAGCCAACTCCTTCCCAACCGATGAACATGATGAGATAGTTGCCGCCCAATACCAACAATAACATGGAGAAAACAAATAGATTGAGGTAAGCGAAGTATTTCACCATGCCTTCATCTTCGTGCATATAAGAAGTGGAATAGACGTGAATGAGGAAGCCAATTCCTGTTATTATTAATAAGAACAGCGACGACAAACTATCTACCTGAAAGGCAAATGGAA
>CBFGYQ010000438.1:0-1934 GCA_965652995.1 uncultured bacterium | reverse complement strand
CCATCTGTAGCCCACAATTCTAATCCACTTCCATCATTACCTCCGAAATAAACCTTGTTGTTGTACAAAAACATTTTGAAGGTATAATTCACTCCCCATGCACTTCCCTGATTAATATCTGTGATCATATTGGTGTTATTAGGATTTCCGTCAGTCTTCCAGAGTTCATTCCCTGTAGCATTTGTAAATGCAACGAATAATAACTGATTGTTTAAAATAATTGGTGCGTTGAAACCACCGTTCCCACCATTACCAGGCTGTATATCCATAAACAATGTTGTTGTTCCGGAAGCAAGATTAGTAACCCAAGGTTCTGCACTATAAAGAGTTGTGTGGGCACTGAAATAAACATTGCCATTATATTCAATAAACGATTGCGGATTGCTGCCGCTAGCTCCAGGTTGTACATCAGCAACAAGTGTAGTACCTGCTGATGTGCCGTCACTCATCCAAGGCTCGCTCCCTATTATTCCATCATCTGCCTGAAAGAAAAATTTACCACCACATTCTGTTACTTCAAGTGGCGTACTGCTGTTGCTACCTGGGTTAATATCTTTTAATAAAAAAGTACCTGCTGCTGTCCCATCAGTTATCCACGGTTCACGACCATGCACACCATCATCCGCCATAAAAACAAGTCTGTTTTGATACGTACCAAGAAGCAAGATTATAACGGTACTTGTAGCACCAGGTGTAATATCTTTTACCAAAGTAGTACCCGCACTCGTACCATCTGTCACCCACAGTTCACGTCCAGATGTAGCGTCACTCCCCACAAAGAAAACCTTATCACCCACTTGCATGTGCTGCTGATTAATACCATCTCCACCTGCGTTAATGTCTTTGATAACTGTGAGTGTTTGTGCATGGATACTGGCAGAAAACAGCGTAGTAAGAATAATCGTTGTAAACTTTTTCATGGCTAAATATTTTTAAAAACATAAGGATTGAGTGATTGTTTTTTGAGGCGTCGCCGACTGTGCTGCTATGTGGCTTCAGTGGCGATGGCACCGTTCGTCTGTTCAATTCTATTCGTCATTTTGACCAGCGGGAGAAATCTCCTGAACTTTTCTAATACTGTTCGGGAGTTTTCTCACGTCGCCGAAAAAGCTTTGTTCGAAATGACACGAGTAATATTATTTTACTAAACACAATTTTGCTTTATAGTAGTTCTAACGATGAACGGAGCGTCGCAACGATGTTCAACCGGAGTGGCGCAGCTGATTACAAAAAATTAATTACCTGCGTACAGAATGTTTGAACCCGTAACCCAAGTACCTGTTACATAGTCCCAAAAGCCTTCCCAGTCACCATTTGCAGGAGAAGATGCAGCACCATCGCCATTTGTATCACCACCATTTGCGTCGTCTTTGTAAGAGGTGAGTATCGCACCCGAAAAATTCACCGTTCTATTAGCCGCGCGAGCAATACCAATACTGGAAGAAGTAAATTTCATGATAGCACCCGATGCGAAATTGAGCGTGCCAGTACCTGCACTACCGCCACCTGAAAAATGTGATGTCATCACATAGGGAATTTCGGTAACCAAAAATGAAACTGTTGCATTGGCAGGATTGGAAGCATGCCACATGAAGATGCCGTTGCGTCTATTGCCTTGCGAAGGATTAGCAGGATTATGGAAGCTATTGCTTGGATCAACCGTATAGTAAGAGTTGCAGTATAAAGGTCTATCGTTATCGTAGAATGTACAATTGGTTAGTTTACTCGTAGCAGCATCTATCATATTTCCGCCACCGTTGAAAGCTGCAAAATCAGAAGTAGAATTTTTTGTATGAGCAAATGTGCAATGATCGAAATTGAACGCTGTAGAAGACACTCCTATATGCACAACGTAACCATTATAACTCCCTCCGTAAAGAAAAATGCAAGTGGTGTTGCTTATGGTGCTGATGTCACGGTAATGCCGGGTGGCA
>CBFGYQ010000437.1:0-1940 GCA_965652995.1 uncultured bacterium | reverse complement strand
CTGCTTTAGAAAATATAAACTTTGAAGTAGGTCTTGGCGAAACGGTAGCTTTTGTGGGTCCATCAGGTTCAGGAAAAACTACCTTAGTAAAGTTGCTAGTTGGTCTATACCATCCTAATAACGGACATGTTTTTTACAACAATCAGGCAGATGATAAAGTGGATTTTGATGAATTGCGTTTGCAGATAGGTTTTGTAACACAAGACACACAGCTATTTTCAGGAACTATTAAAGAGAATTTACTTTTTGTAAATCCTAAAGCCACAGATGAAGAGATAAACGAAGTATTGTTAAAGTCTGCAGCAAAAAATTTATTGGCTCGTGCAGAGAATGGAATTGATACAATGATTGGTGAAGGAGGCTTAAAACTTTCGGGTGGTGAAAAGCAGAGACTATCTATCGCTCGCGCACTGCTTCGCAAACCACGACTTATGATCTTTGATGAAGCAACATCAGCATTAGATTCTTTGACTGAAGAAGAAATCTCTAATACGATAAGAAACATCACCCAACAACGCGAACATATTACCGTAATGATCGCTCACAGACTTTCAACAGTAATGTATGCCGATAAAATTTTTGTTTTGGAGAAAGGCAGAATAGTTGAAACAGGCTCACACCAACATCTTTTAAACGAAAAAGGATTGTACTATGCCATGTGGCGTCAACAAATAGGTGAGCGAAAAACAGATCCCGCAACCAAGCAACCTGCATAGCGTTTTTAACATTGCTGTAAGTGTAAGATAGAATCTCACATAGCGTATTTCCTATCTTCGCAACAATGAATAAAAGGATACCGCTTTTTATTGTTGTACTATGCACCCCTGTGTTATTATTGGCACAACGTCGCAATCCTAATATACCCAGCACCACTAAAATCTATAACGAAGAAGGCAAAGTACAAATGCTTATCTATTACAACCCTGCATGTAAATGTAAAGAATACTCAGAGTTCTACAGCGATGGTAAACTTTATGCGAAAAGAAGGTTTAGAGTTGAAGACAATAAAGAAATAGTAGACGGAGAAGACATCACTTATTTTCATGATGGAAGTATAAAAATATATAAGCAATGGAAAGATGCTTTACCTATCGGTAGATTTTATTTCAATAGCGACAAAGACAAGTTGGAGCATGAGGAGTTTTATGATGGTAAATACAAAACCGGGACATGGCGATATTATGATGGATTTGGGCGCATTATTCGAGAACAAGTGTATGAGCCTAACCAAACATTGTGGAATAGTAAACGTGATAATGCAGTTTATAAATACTATCTCAATGGTAATCTATCACGTACAGAAAAGGTGACAAATGGAGGGAAAAAAATAGGAGGGAAGAAAGTGAGCACAACGGCAGGAGCAGGGCCTATCATTTCTACCCACGATGGTAAAAAGCTTTACGAATTAAAATGTAGAGCTTGTCACGCTTTCGATAAAGATGGCTATGGACCTGGGGTGATAAACTTCAAAAAAGGCAGAAGCAATGCATGGCTTGTAAAGTGGGTAAAGGATGCCCAACAATTGATAGATGCGGGCGATAAAGAAGCTATAGCTCTTTATAAAAGATGGCAGAATAAAAAGCATTCGCCTCAAGATAAATTGAATACCGAACAAATTCAGTCGATACTTAAGTTTCTAAAGTTGTAAATGGTAGCTATTCATAAATGAAACGAGGCTGACTTATTAAGTCAGCCTCGTTTGCTAATTTAACCTTGAGAAGTCGATTATTCTTTTGTTATTCTCAACGTTTGTGATTGTTCATCATCAACATACTTAATGAGATAAATACCACTTGCCAAGCCGTTCATATTAACTGTTTGGATAGCACCATTCATACCCATTCTTTTGATCACTTTACCCGTCATATCTGTCAATAGTAATTCAGCATTGCCAGATTGATTACCGTTCACTTTTATAGTCAACTCATCAGATACAGGGT
>CBFGYQ010000436.1:0-1944 GCA_965652995.1 uncultured bacterium | reverse complement strand
ATATTATAATGATGCGTGCTATTTCGACGATCGGTGGTGCCTGCTTAGGAATACTCGCAGGCTTTTTATTACTTCCTGACTGGGACAGTAAATGGCTGCCAAGACATATTGTAAAGGCTGTGAATAGTAATTATTACTATTTTATCACTAGCTTTTTTAAAGAGAAAGAGGAAGATTGGACAAAAATGAAACGGCTCGCAGAAACAGCAAATAGCAATGCTTTTGACTCCTTCAACCGTTATCTCTCAGAGCCTACTATCAACAAAAGGCCCACGCTGACACTCTATCATATTATCTTACACAATGTACACATCACCAGAGAGCTTAATAGTTTTCATATAGAAGATGGGATAGAATTGGAAGAGCAGATAATGGCAGCGGATCAAATGCTGCGTATCAATGAATGTTTATATTGGTTCAATAAAACAATGCTTCTATTAAAACAAATAGATGCATCAGAAAAGCCAGAATTTTATCAAAGTGAAGATCTTCAAGTTATTAAACATAGTTACACGACCCACCAAATGTTCTATATCGGAAAAATGTTGGATGAGTTGAAAGTCTTACATCAGAACATAAATACTCTTGCAGGGATTGTAAGGGAGAGAAGTTTGTAATCTTATCAAGACATAATCCACATCTACGATTCTTCAAAACTATTATCGCAAAACTTCTCTTTATCCACCATTATATTTGCTTCATGATTCTTTCTGACAAACGCATACTCGAAGAAATAGAAAAAGGAACCATCAAAATAGAACCTTACGATCGTGAATGTCTTGGTAGCAATAGCTATGATGTGCATTTGGGTAGCACGTTAGCCACTTACAAAGAGCATATTCTGGATGCTAAAAAACACAATACGATTGAACACTTCGAAATACCAGATGAAGGATTTGTCCTTTACCCGCATATTTTCTACTTAGGTGTTACGGAAGAATATACAGAGACGCATGCACACGTTCCTTTCTTAGAAGGCAAGAGCAGTACTGGTCGTTTAGGCATTGATATACATGCTACAGCCGGTAAGGGAGATGTAGGTTTTTGCGGTAATTGGACACTCGAAATTTCGGTAAAGCAACCTGTGAAAGTGTACAAAGGAATGCCTATCGGCCAGCTTATTTACTTCCCTGTAGATGGTGAGATAGAAATAAAATACAACCAAAAGAAAAATGCTAAATACGGTAATCAGCCCAACAAACCTATAGAAAGCATGATGTGGAAGAATAAGTTTTAATTCGTTGGTTGAGCTTGTTGAAGTCATTACGAGAATTTCTCGCTTCCGTTTTTAACTATCAGTTGGCAGAATAGACTGTAGTAATAATCGTACATTTACAGCTACAAGAAAAGAGGCAATTGATTATGATACTTCGTTTTATTTTATGGAGCATACTACTTACCATTTTGCTCCGCTTTGTATTTCGTTTTTTCCTTCCATTATTTCAGGTTACAAAAGCTGTAAGCGAGAAGATGCGTAACATGCAGTCTCAGATGAATGACTTGAATAAACAGGCAACTACTCCCAAACAGACCACTCCCAAGCAAGGAGAATATATTGAATACGAAGAAGTGAAATAAATTGCTTTAAGTCGTATATAAGTTCATTGAGTTTATCGAAATGAAACGTTTAAAGAGTTAGACAACCTCAGCGAATGTTCTAGAGTTTTTAAGTTATTTCTTCGGTTTAAAAACATTATCCTCTATCGTCATTCCTTTTTCTAAAAAGATAGTTTGTATTCCCAGAGAGTTTGCAGCTTCAATATGTTGTGGGCTATCGTCTATAAAAAGTGTATGTTCTTTTTTGAAATTGCAATCGATCAAGATTCGTTCAAATATTTCCTTGTCAGGTTTGCGCATACCAACTCGGTGAGAAAAATAAACCTTGTCAAAAAATGAAGCGATAGTTACCCCATGCGCTTTATGTGTGATGATATTGAACGCTTC
>CBFGYQ010000435.1:0-1954 GCA_965652995.1 uncultured bacterium | reverse complement strand
GGCTGGCTCGCACCTCGCAGCGCGAACTGGCTGAGGGGATCATCCAGCGGATCATTCCGTACAATGCCATTTTCAACATGATACCTGAAAGGAGCATGGTACCTGCCATCGGCGATTTCGTATAAGTATCCGGCTGCCACGTGTGGAACGGGAAAACCGGGATTTTAATAGCGAATGCTAAGATGAAAGGGGCGGCAAAACAAAGAGAAATAACAATATATACAACCGAAGCGGCCACGTTGTTTGTAATGTAGTTTAGTAGTAAAGGATGTAAAAAATTGGAAGAAAGCATTAATATGGCAATCATGATGATACCGTTGGACAGGGCGATCATCGCGTAAGATTTCAATGTGATTTTCCAGTTGCTTTCTGTTCTGATGTTTTGCGTACTGTTGGCATATCTATTTAAATAATCTATCCATCTTGCGGGCAATATTTTTACAATTTTACTGTGTAAACTATCGGATGCTTTTATCATGTAAGGTGTGGCGAACGTGGTGATTGCGGACGCTCCCACAGCTACAGGGAAAAGAAAATTACTGATCACTCCAAGGTTTAATCCTAATGTAGCAACGATGAATGCGAATTCACCAATCTGAGCCATGCTCATACCAACCTGAACAGATTGCTTTAAAGGTTGACCAGATAAAAGTGCACCAAACGTAGTGCTAAAGAACTTACCGAATATGGTTAGAACAGTCACCGCAAGTACTTGCCACTTATATTCTGCTATCAATTTCGGATCAATCAACATGCCTACTGAAACGAAAAAAACTGCACCAAATAGATCTCTTACAGGTTTGATCGTATGCTCTATTTTTTCGGCATAGGTTGTTTCTGCCATGATAGATCCCATAATAAACGCGCCTAATTCTGCAGAGAAGCCTACTTGTGTGGCTAGTATCACCATAGCAAGACATAAGCCGATAGAAAGGATGAGCAATGTTTCATCATCTAATACTTTGTGTGCTTTTTTCAGTAATGTAGGCAGTAGAAATATACCTGTAATGAACCAAAGTGCTAGAAAGAAAAGCAACTTAGCCACAGTCATTAATAATTCAGATCCTTCGAACTGCTGCCCTACAGCTATTGTGGACAGTAGTACCATCAGCAAAATGACCACAATATCTTCTACTACAAGCACACCAAAAACAACTTTCGCAAACTGTTTTGTTTTAACACCGAGTTCCTCAAATGCACGAATTATTATAGTTGTAGATGAGCTGGCAAGCATGCCCCCAAGAAACAGACTGTCCATGGTAGACCATCCCATCCATTTACCTACTGCATAACCGCTTATGGTAATGAAGATAATTTCAACAAAGGCTGTAATGGACGCTGCGCCGCCAACACGCATCAATTTCTTAAAGCTAAACTCTAGTCCCAAGCTGAAAAGAAGGAAGATCACACCTATCTCGGCAAGTGTTTCAATATTGGTAGTATCAGCAACTGTTGGTGTTAAAGACAGATGAGGACCTACAAGAAATCCGGCGATAATATAACCTAGAACAAGAGGCTGTTTTATGATCTTAAATATGAGTGTGGTGATACCACCCGTTACTAAGATCAAAGCAAGATCTTCTATTAGTTTTGGTAGATGTTCCATATTTCCTGTCTACGAATTTTGACTAGTCGCTTTACTTGGTAAAATAACGATAGGAATTCGAGCCATTTGAATCAATTCAGTCGTTAGGAATCTTCTAAAGATATCAACAATTGATCTGCCACCTTTTTGTATTACAAAAAGACCTTTGTTGTTTATCATATAATCTTTGACAGCACTTCCCGGGTCTAAACTCTGTAATACCTTGTAAGAGCTGGATATTCTATTATTATATTTTGCCTGAAGAGGCTGTAAGTTTTTCTCTGCGTTAGCTTTATTTTCATCTGGTTTTACAGTGTAGTTGCTATAAAAATTTTCGACTGCGTCAGCGGAGCTGCCATACAATTCCAT
>CBFGYQ010000434.1:0-1955 GCA_965652995.1 uncultured bacterium | reverse complement strand
ACCGTAAATACAAGAAAGGCTAACTTTTTCATGAACCATAAAGAAAAGAAAAAACCGGCATTTTTTTGCCGGTTTTTTCTTTTTAGTAGCGAGGACAGGGATCGAACCTGTGACCTTTGGGTTATGAGCCCAACGAGCTACCGCTGCTCTACCTCGCGATGTGGGTGCAAATGTAGGGTAAACTATTTTCCCTACCAAACTATCTTTTTATTTTCTTACTTAACTCAAATATCTTCTGCATTTTTACTGTGCAAATGGAACAAAAACATCAAGCCGGTTTCGTCAATATATTCGGTGCGCCCAATGCGGGAAAGTCAACTCTTCTTAATGCCTTGTTGGGAGAGAATCTCGTCATCACTTCATCTAAGGTGCAAACTACGCGCCATCGCATTTTGGGCATTCTTACTGAAGAAAATTATCAGATCGTTTTTTCGGACACACCTGGCATTATAGAACCGAAGTATAAACTGCATGAAAAAATGATGCGACAGGTGAAGAGCGCGTTGGAAGATGCTGATGTGGCGATTTTGGTACATGACGTCACATTGCCTTTAGAAGAAATAGAAATGGTTGCTAATTCTCTGAAATTAAAAGTGCCGACGATATTATTATTGAATAAATCCGATCTTCTTAAAGACAAAGGTGTATTGCAGGAAACATTGAATAAAGCCAAACAAATGTTCCCGAAGTTTGAAGTGTTGACCGTTTCTGCACAAAGCAAAGCCAACATAAAAAAACTGATTCCTGCTATTCTCAAATACTTGCCTGAAGGCATGTCGTTCTACCCTGAAGATAGCATGAGCGATAGACCCGTACGATTTTTCGTAAGTGAAATTATCCGCGAGCAAATACTTGAATTGTATCATGAAGAAGTGCCTTATCATGCTGCGGTCATCATTCAATCTTTTGAAGAGAAGCCCACACTCAATGTGATAAAAGCGGAGATCATCGTGAGCAGAGAAACACAAAAAATTATTCTTATTGGCAAAGGTGGAAGTTTGATAAAGCAACTCGGCATCAATTCAAGAAAAAAAATAGAAGAATTTCTACAGGCAAAAGTGCATTTGGAACTATTTGTAAAAGTGCGGCCTAAGTGGAGGGATAATGAAAATTATTTGAGGGAGTATGGATATAACTAAATGCAAAATTCAAAAAGTAAAATTCAAGAATGGATTTGAAGTAGCTATTCTACGACTTGATCTTTTACATCCTGTCATCTCCGGTAACAAATGGTTCAAGCTTAAACAAAATCTATCTTTCGCACAAGAGAAAGGGTATAAAAAAATAATCACTTTTGGTGGTGCTTATTCCAATTATCTTATTGCAACAGCCGCAGCAGCAAAAGAAGCAGGTTTGCAAAGTATTGCAATTGTTAGAGGCTATCATGGTAAAGAGAATCTTACACAAACCTTGAAAGACTGTACTATATACGGAATGCAGTTGCAATTTGTAACTAGAGAAGAATATGCATTGAAGAATGAGAAAGATTGGTTGAAAAATTTATCTGCTCAATATCCTGATGCGTACATTATTCCCGAAGGTGGTAATAATGAATTAGCGAGAAAAGGCATTGAAGAAATTGCATTGATCATACCTGATGTGTACACGCATATAACCGTGAGTGTGGGTACAGGAACCACCTTTGCAGGGTTAAGAAATGCAATTGACGAAAAAGTAAGAATGGTAGGATTTGTACCTATGAAGAATGGAGCATATTTAAAAAATGAATTGCAACTTGAAAAAGGAAATTGGGAACTGATAGATGATTATCACTTTGGTGGTTTCGGAAAATGGAATGATGAGTTGATTGATTTCATGAATGAATTTTACCGCATCAACAAAATTCCTTTAGACATTGTCTATACTTCCAAAATGATGTACGGTTTGCAGGAAATGATTGAGAAAAATGAATTTGATAAAGGAGCAAGGATATTAACTATTCATACCGGTGGATT
>CBFGYQ010000433.1:0-1956 GCA_965652995.1 uncultured bacterium | reverse complement strand
GAGATTGTAATACAAAAAATAAATACAGATAGTAGTTTCACAGTGATTTATTATTATACACAGCGAAAGTAGTTTTAAATAGTCTATAAAGAAGTTTGTGTTAAAATGTTTGCTACTGTCTTTCCTAATTTTTCTTTTCTAAGGTTTTACATTTAATTTGATTTTGCATGATTTCATTTCTTTCAGATAATAATGTCAATAAATAATAGCTTTTTTAGAAACATACTTGCACGGACTGTATGTTTTGCTGCACTCATTTCGCTAATTCTTTCCTCTTGCCAACTATACAAAAAAGAGAAAAACGTAATCGCCGACAGCAAACTCTACATTCCCACCGGTGCTAATTTTCAACAGGTGTTAGACAGCATAAAACCGTTGATAAAAGATGTAGAAACATTCAAAAAATCGGCGGAAAAAATGAAACTGCGACGCATCTATCCCGGTAGATATACACTAATAAAAGATGAAACCAACGAAGCGATTATCAATAGGTTACTATTAGGAAAACAAGATGAAATACAGATCACCGTCGGTAATTATGCAAGTATTTATGAGTTGGCGGATGAAAAACAATTGGTTTTGGCACTTAAAGAAACGAAGAATAAAAACGTTCTTGGCGATAGAGGATATTTATTAAGTGTCAATTTAGGCAGTGGTAAAACAGTTTGGGAGAAGAAAATCGGAAACTTTGATATTACATTTACCCAAGATTATATCGTTTACAAAAGCTTTGATGGCTACAAGATTTTTGAAAAAAGAACAGGCAAATTCCTTTATACAGAGCCTGATGAAATTGGGTATGTAGATCAACAACGCAATTTTGCTATTACACAAGACGCAAAGCATTTTGATTTACAAACACACAAATCGAATTGGTATCGGAAAGTTCCAGGCTCTTGGGAAGATGTTTCTTGGCTGAACGACAGTGTTTTCGTGGTGGCTGCAAATGGATTATATGGTGTCCACTTGCGAGATGGAATGGGTTGGGACTATAAACTTAACAGTGGATTTAACAAAAGTCGAGCATATACATATAAGCCTGTAAAACTATTTGGTCTTGGCAACTACGGTTGGTACAATCTAAACTCTCCTACTTCATCAAAAAAGTTCGGCTCAAACATACTACTGGATAGTGTCAGTGGAACAATTGCTTATGTGAGTAATAATGAAATGATTTATTTGGACAATGAAGGCAACAAGAAATGGAAAAACAATTTATATAAATCTGAAACAGGAATTTTAGACCTAATAGATTTAGGAACAAGTATTTTAAGCGTGAATACAGGGCTTATTATGGGTGTGAAAGGAATGATGACAGCTTATGATATACATAATGGATTAGAGGTTTACCATATCGAACTTGACCCTAAAGGCAATATTCGTAGCTATTTAATTAACCACGATGAAATGCTGATAGTTACTGAAAAAGCTCTCTTTAAGTATAATCTCAAGACAGGAATACTTCTCTCAAAAAAAGAAGATAAACGATACAATAATTTAAGATTATTAAAAACTGAAGCATGTTATAAAAAAGATGAGGACGGCAAGTTCGTATCGTTAGACAGTATTTCTGAAGGTAAGTTTGCTGCTATTCTTGCCGATGATGTGTTTGTTTTTGATGAGAAATTGGAGAAATCTCAGTCGTGGAAATCAATTGAATTTTGGGCATTAAGACATGTTTACAATGATATTTTGGTGTTGAAAAACAGGAAAGAAATAATATTGGTAAAAGAAGGAGTATCGAGAGCTAGACTTCAATTAACAGGTGCAACTAAGGTAGTAGATGGTAAACTCTTAATTATGAAGGACTCGCAGTTATCAATAGTAGATCTTGTTAGTCTCGCGATTTAGGATGACGGGCAAAACATTTTTAACACAAACTTTTTTTTGAATTTATAACTCTTATCTTTGCGCAAAATTTCGAGGGTAAGTAATGATTTCAAGACGTTTATTTCC
>CBFGYQ010000432.1:0-1957 GCA_965652995.1 uncultured bacterium | reverse complement strand
ACTTCCTGTAATCTTGAAATCCGTTGACCACTGCAATAAAAAGCCCATTGAAAGCGTAAAACAATACAGTGATAGCAAATGCCATGAATACATAACTATAAGATGAATTCAGCAGTATTTTTTCACTTAAAAAGTTGGAAGTAAAAATCAACAATAAAGCACATATGATGGAAAAAACTGCAGTAATTTGAGACGCTGCAGTAATGTAATCTTTTATTTTTTCAGGTTCATCCTTATACTCTGCTATGTATTTGGTAATACCGCTGCTAATGCCTCCACAGGCCACTACTAAAATGATGGAAGAAAAATTAGTAAGTTGCCCCAACATCACAACACCTTCTGCGCCTACCCATTCCGTTATGATCTTCAGGCTTACAAAGACCGTTATCATCTTAATAAGTGTGGCAACAGCAGTATAAGAAAATACTTTTAAGATGGTATGTGGTAAATACTTTTTCAGAACATTCATTCACCTAATTGTATTTATTGATAGTGTTTACAACCTGCTCTACTTCATTGTCCGTTATTATTGGACTAATGGGTAAACTCAACACCTCTTTGTGTATTTTTTCCGTGACAGGGAACGACAAATTATTCCATTTAATGTATGCTTCTTGTCGGTGAGGAGGTATAGGATAATGTATAAGAGTTTGCACTCTATTATCTGATAAATGCTGTTGTAGTTTTGCTCGGTTTTGTGTTCTAACAACATAAAGATGCCAAACATGTTCTTGAGGATTTTTAAGACTAGATGGCAATATGATCAACTCATTTTTGATAGTATCATTGTAATAGTTTGCAATTGCCTGCCTTCGTTCTGTTTCGGTATCTAAGTACTTCAATTTTATGTCCAATATAGCTGCCTGTATTTCATCTAAACGACTATTCAACCCTTGGTATTGATTAATGTATTTTTGCTGTGAACCGTAGTTAGCAAGTGCTCTTACTGTTTGAGCTAAGGCATCGTTATTGGTAGTGATTGCTCCTGCATCTCCTAAAGCACCTAAATTTTTTCCGGGATAGAAGCTAAATCCTGCTGCATCTCCTATGTTCCCGGTTTTCAAGCCATCCCATTCTGCACCTATAGCTTGTGCGTTATCTTCAATTATCTTGAGGTTATATTTTTGAGCAGTCTCTTTTAATTTTTCTGAAAAGCAAACTCGACCATAGAGGTGAACGATTAAAATAGCTTTAGTTCTTGAAGTTATTTTTTCTTCTATTGCATCAAAGTCAATGTTATATGTGTCTATATCAGGTTCTACTAAAACGGGCACTAAACGATTGTCAGTAATAGCCAAGATGCTGGCTATATAGGTGTTTGCGGGTACTATTACCTCATCCCCTTCACTCATTATACCCATTTCAATGTATGCTTTCAAAATTAGTCGCAACGCATCTAGGCCATTTGCAACGCCAATTGAATGTTTTGAGCCAACATACTTTGTAAGATTGCCTTCAAATTTCTTCACACGCTCTCCCAAAAGATACCAACCACTGTCGAGAACATCTGTCATTGCCGCAACGATTTCATCGCGGTATTGTTGGTTGATATTTTGTAAGTCTAAGAATTTGATCATGTTGCTTTAATCTGTTTTCTTGATAGGGATACCATTCTCCAATTTATAAAGTTCATTTGTCTTTTTATTTTTCAAATTCATATCTAGTAATACTCCATCACTTGTAATGTATCCTTTTTGCACAGCCGGATTACCATACCACACAGTGTAGGGCGGTGCATTTTTAGTCATCACACTACCAGCTCCAACCAAAGCATAAGTTCCTATTTCTATACCGGCAATTATTGTTGCATTAGCGCCTATGGAAGCATTTTTTTTTACTATTGTTTTTAAAAATTTTTCAGGGTAGACTTTTGACCGAGGTATTAAGTCATTTGTAAATGTAACATTCGGTCCGACGAAAACATTGTCTTCTAAGACAATCCCATCCCAAAGTTGTA
>CBFGYQ010000431.1:0-1960 GCA_965652995.1 uncultured bacterium | reverse complement strand
CTTGGTTAGAGATCATTACTCTGTTTTCTTATTTACTCGGTATTTTGATGGTGTGTGCTTTGACAAGTGCATTGCTCAGTCTTTATTTCCGCTATGTTTTTAATGAAACTATTAATAGAAGAATTGTACATCTCACACTTCGTAACCGCATCCATTTTGCTATGCTTAGCGTAGTGATGTTGTCTTTCCTGATATTAGGAGCTGTAACGATTTGGGTATTTGTAGATCGTTATGATAATAACAACAAAGTGAAGTTGCGCACAGCAATGCAAAATATAGAACGTAGTGTACAGCAATACCTACAGTCAGAAAATACAACGGTAGATTCTGTTGGCTTCCATGAAGCAACGCTAACCGGAAAGTTCAAATCCTTTATTGCTGATCTGGCTTCTTCTGAAAAATTGGATATCAATGTTTACAATTCTTTTGGTAGCCTCAATGCCACATCGCAAGAAGATATTTACAACAAAGCCTTGTTGGCGCGCATTATGATGCCGGAAGCATATTATAAACTTTCTGATCAGCAGCGTACTTTGTTAGTAGAAGAAGAAAGAATAGGAAGGCTTAAATATCTTTCATCTTATGTACCTGTTAGAAACATTGATGGACAAGCAGTTGGTTACATCAATGTGCCATTCTTCTCTTCTCAAAAAGAATTGAACTATCAAATATCCAACATACTGGTTGCGCTTATCAATCTTTATGCATTTATTTTTTTACTGTCGAGCGTGCTAGCTGTGGGTATTACGAACTGGCTTACAAAAGGACTTCAAGTACTCATTGATAAATTCAAAACGTTTGATCTGAAAGAAAATGAAAAAATTGCTTGGGATTATGATGATGAAATAGGGTTGTTGTTGAAGGAATACAACAAGATGGTAGAGAAGGTAGTAGAGAATGCAAAACGCTTGGCGCAGAGTGAAAGAGAAAGTGCCTGGCGAGAAATGGCAAAACAAGTAGCACATGAAATAAAGAACCCACTTACACCGATGAAGCTCAACATTCAGTATTTGCAACAAGCTATTGAAAAGGGAAATCCTAATATTGAACAACTAACACAAAAAGTATCTTCATCACTCATAGAGCAAATAGATAGCCTTTCTTACATCGCTTCTGCTTTTTCTGATTTTGCAAAAATGCCGGAAGCGACACCTGAACTTGTGGTTTTGAACGATGTGCTGAAAAACGCTGTACAGTTGTTTAATAACGGCAATGCCTCGAATGTTCAATATCTACAGGTGGATCAAGAACTGATAAGCTATGTTGACAAAAGTCAGTTGATTCGCGTATTCAATAACCTGCTGAAAAATGCTACAGAGGCCGTTGTTGAGGAACGAGAATCGCATATCATTGTGAATCTTAGAAAGGAAAATGATAAAGCAATTATTACCATACAAGACAATGGTACAGGCATATCTGATGAAGTCTCTAAACGTATTTTCTCTCCCTACTTCACTACAAAAAGTTCCGGTACCGGGTTGGGGTTGGCGATGACTAAGAAAATAGTGGAGTTTTGGAATGGTAATATCTGGTTTGAAACGGAAACGAATGTAGGAACGACCTTCTTTATTGAATTGCCTTTAAGAGAAAAATAGCATTGCCAAACATATTTCTGCACTCGTTACCTTTGCCATCCATTTTACAGCATTATGAGTGAAGAAAAGTCTCTGAATTTTTTGGAGGAAATCATTGAAACAGATTTAGCAGAAGGCAAGTACAAAGAAATACACACGCGCTTTCCACCTGAGCCGAATGGTTATTTGCATATCGGTCATGCATCCAGCATTCATTTAAATTTTGGTCTTGCCAGAAAATATAATGGTAAATGCAATCTCCGTTTTGATGATACAAACCCCGTAACGGAAGAAACAGAATATGTAGATAGCATTCGTAACGATATAAAATGGCTGGGTTACAATTGGGATGGTGAATTTTATGCATCAGATTATTTTGAGAATTT
>CBFGYQ010000430.1:0-1973 GCA_965652995.1 uncultured bacterium | reverse complement strand
TATTTTGTCTATTAACGTTTGTCCAAAAATGAATATGTTTTTTTTGATAAGTTGTGTGGTCTTCTGTTCTGAAAAACCCAAGCGTGACCTATACAAATATTTCAAGGGCTGTGTGGTGGCAGGTACAAACCAACGGTAGTATGCGGTAACGAAATGCAACAAAGAATAGGCAGCCTTGAGACCGCCTTTTTGCAATAACCAAACAAATATTTTGTAACCGGTTTTCGAGCCGCGAGAACGCCCCTCCCAAGCCGTGTTATCCGACATTGACGGTTTCCATACGTGTGAAAACGTAATTGTAAAAGTCTTGAATAGTCTTCATAGTTTGGAAATCTTCAGGTTTTACTTTGAACCCAAAATTTTGCTCTATAGCTACGACTAAATCAATATAATCAAGACTGTCTAGATCAAGTGTTTCTTTTAGATCAGCATCGGGGGTAATGGAGCTTTCTTCTACTTCAAAATCCTCAACCATAAAAGCATTGATACGGGATATAATTTCTTGCTGATTCATAATTAATTTTAATAATCTGTTATTTTTTTCAGTGGGCAAAATTAAGAAAATATTTGTACTGAAAAAACGGAAAGTGCTTTATGAAATATAGACGCATTTCCCCTAAAAAATCTAGTAGTGTATATCAATAATACTTGCTAGAGCAATGACCATACCGCCTTTTAAGTGCAGATATTTGTCCGTAATAGACCATATTGTAGTAAGTACAGAACGTGGACCTTGTGTAGTCTCAAATGTAATGTGTGTTTTCCCTTTAAATTCATTTCCTAAACGCACTCCGTAATTCAACGCACTTTTCCAGTATTCAGATTTATCTACAAAAGCAGGAACTATTTTATATTCAGAAATCTCTTCTTTCGCTATTAAAGTTGTCATTTTCGTAATGATTTATTAATAACTAAGTTACCAATTTTTCAAATTCAGACAAATAAAAAAAGCAGCTATGTGCTGCGTTTTTATTCTAAATATTACTTGAGGCATTAGCCAATCGATACTAATTCAATATCGAAGATCAAATTTTGTCCGGCTAATTGATGGTTCGCATCCAGAACAACAGTTTCTTCTTTTACTTCGGTAATGATAACAGGGAAATTATTACCTGTATTATCACTCATGTGTAGCTGCAATCCAACTTCCGGTTTCATATCATCCGGAAAATCTGCCAATGGGTATTCAATGATCATATCTTCTCTACGCTCTCCATAAGCTTGATCTACGGGAATGTTCACAGTTTTTTTATCTCCGACCCTCATACCTACAAGGGCATCATCAAAACCTTTTATTACCATTCCTTTACCTACCTGAAATTCAAGTGGGTCGCGACCTTCGGAGCTATCAAAAATATGTCCGTTGTTAAGCTGACCCTTATAATGAACCTTTACATTATCCCCGAACTTTACTTCTTGCATAATTATTGTTTTACAAAATGAATAATCCGTGCAAGTTAGTCTATATAATTACCGTTCAAAACTATCTTTGCAAAACTTTTGATGAAACAAATACTAATATACAGTTGTCTAGCACTCACAATTCTCCTTTCAATAGGAGTAGAAAGTAGTGCATACGCTAACGAAAAAGTACAACCTGGCGCAGAGCAATTAGCAGAATATCTTCCATTATTAAAAAACAAACGTGTTGCTTTGGTCGTAAACCAAACCTCCATTGTAGGTAAGACTCATTTGCTTGACACACTGCTAAGAAAAGGGATAAACATTACTAAATTATTTGTACCGGAACATGGTTTCCGAGGTACTGCCGATGCTGGAGCCCATATCAAAAATGGTATGGATGTAAAAACAGGATTACCAATTGTTTCTCTCTACGGGAATAACAAAAAACCAAAACCCGAACAACTGAACGATGTTGATATTATGCTATTTGATTTGCAAGATGTAGGCACTCGTTTCTACACCTACATTTCTACATTGGAATATATAATGGAAGCTTGTGCTGAAAATAA
>CBFGYQ010000429.1:0-1982 GCA_965652995.1 uncultured bacterium | reverse complement strand
TCGCAGCGGTTATTTTGTTCTGGGCGGTGTTCAAGCAAAACGGTTCTGCACTCAATACATGGGCTGACAGATATACGGATCGTCAAGTAACCGGAACAACAGAAGATGTGTTTGTTGGCTTGAAACAAGCGAAAGAAGTGGTTTATAAAAAAGATTCAGTAGCGGTGTATGATGATCAATTTCGTTTGCAGAAAGTAGGTGATGAAGTGCAGAAAGAGATCAATTATCCTGTTTATTTTAAGAATGTAAATGAAGCGAAGAAGCCTACAGAAGGAAGTACGGTGAGTTTATGGTCAACCAACTTGAGCCAATCTATCAATCCCGGTTGGGTGATATTGCTGACACCACTTATCGTTGCATTTTTTTCCTTCCTTAAAAGAAAGGATAAAGAACCTCGTACACCTACTAAAATTGCCTTCGGTCTATTGGTGTCAGCGTTGAGTTGCTTGGTGATGGTAGCGGCGGTATATGCCACAAAAAACGGAACGGAAAAAGGAACAGTACTTTGGCTTATTGCTACTTATGGTGTCGTCACAATAGGTGAGTTATTATTGAGCCCTATGGGTTTGTCGCTAGTTTCAAAACTGAGTCCTGTGCGTATTACTTCTTTAATGATGGGTGGCTGGTTTTTGGCAACTTCAATCGGCAACAAACTTTCAGGTGTACTTGCTAGCCTTTGGGATACTTATGACCACAAAGCCAATTTCTTTTGGGTGAATTTTGGTTTGTTGCTTTTAGCTACACTCATCATGTTTGCGATGTTGAAATGGTTGAATAAGGTAATGGCAAGTAAGGGGCTGAAATAAAAATTTTTGAGTCCAAGCTTCTTGCTACTATTAAACTTTAGTGGCGATAGCACCGTTCATCATCGAATGCATATTGTGCATACTCAATACAGCTATAAATAGCTCATGCAATTCTATTCCGTACATTTGCACCACTTTTCAAAAATCAATTTATGCACAACGCTTATTTCCAATTTGCAGCACCTACCAACGAACCGGTTTTGAATTATGCCGCAGGCTCTACCGAGCGCGCTTCTCTTCAGAAAGCTCTTGCCGAAATGAAGGCTAAAACCCGCGATATACCGATGTACATCAATGGTAAAGAAGTTCGTTCTAAAGACAAAAAAGAAATCCGTCCGCCACATGAGACAAAACATTTGTTAGGTCATTTTTCTGTAGGAGATAAAACGCATGTGAAGAAAGCAATTGATGCAGCATTGGCGGCTCGCACCGAATGGGCTGAAATGCCTTGGGAACATCGTGCAGGTATTTTCTTGAAAGCAGCAGATTTATTAGCAACAAAATATCGTTGGAGAATGAACGCAGCTACGATGCTTGGGCAAAGTAAAAATGCGTATCAGGCAGAAATAGACAGTGCTTGCGAATTGATAGATTTCTTGCGTTTTAATGTGCATTATCTTACCGAAATTTATAAGCAACAACCCATCTCTCCTGCAGGTGTTCACAACCGTATGGAATATCGTCCGCTAGAAGGTTTTGTGTTGGCTGTTACACCGTTCAACTTCTCTGCTATTGGAGGTAATCTTCCTACATCTGCGGCTATGTGTGGTAATGTGGTAGTTTGGAAACCTGCGAATACACAAATCTATTCTGCTAGTGTTTTTATGGAGATATTGATAGAAGCAGGTCTTCCGGCAGGTGTTATCAATTTGGTTTATGCTCCTGGTCCGGTGATCGGTGAAATGAGTTTTGCGCATCCTGATTTTGCAGGTGTGCATTTTACAGGTTCTACGGGTGTATTTCAAGATATGTGGAAGAGCATTGGTAGTAATATTTCAAAATACAAAACCTATCCACGTATAGTAGGTGAAACTGGTGGTAAAGATTTCGTGTTCGTGCATCCGAGTGCTGATGTAGATGCTGTGGTGACCGGTTTGGCTCGCGGTGCATTCGAATATCAAGGACAAAAATGTTCGGCTGCTTCGCGTGCGTATCTTCCATCTAATTTGGCGAAAG
>CBFGYQ010000428.1:0-1989 GCA_965652995.1 uncultured bacterium | reverse complement strand
TCCCATACTTTAAGGCGAAAACAAGCGATGATCTCTTTGATTTCCAGAGAGGTCGTTTTTGCTGATTGCAACTCCGGTATGGCTTTCATGGTTTCCGGTAAGCGGTAGAATGGTATACGCGAATTGAGATGATGGATGTGATGAAAACCAATATTCCCGGTCATGAACTGCATAAAAGGATTCATCACCATATAACTAGAAGATTCCAACGCGGCAAATTCATATTTCCATTCTCCTTTGTTGCTAAAAGTAGTAGAGGGAAAATTATGTTGTGCATAAAATAAATATGCGCCGATAGCACTCGCAATAAAAATTGGAAGGAAAATAGTGAGCAGCCACGTTTGCCAACCGAAGTTGACTATTACAAAATAAGTGATCAATGCGTGAGCTACTAAGGCAATAAGCGAGTCATAATGTTTGCGCGGGGCACTCATAAAAGAGGAGATGCACATGCCATAAATGAACATGGTAAAATATCCCATCGCAACGGTGAAAGGATGACGGATAAAGAGGTACATTCTTTTCTCACCCGCCGTCATAGATAAGAATTTTTCTTTGGTGGCTATAGGATAAGAACCGATGCTGGCACTGAAAAGTTTAGAATTATGGGCGTGGTGATAATCGTGTGAGCGTTTCCAAATGCTTGCAGGTACTAAAACATATAAACCATAAAGCGACATTAATATATCGGCAGGTACAGAACGGTGAAGAATAGCATGATGTTGAAAATCGTGATAGATGATGAACATGCGCACCATCAGGAGTCCAGCTAGAATACTGAATGCCAATTTCAACAAAAAATAAGGCATCAAAACAGTTCCTGTCAATGCACCCAACAGTAGCAATAAAGTGGACAACAACAGCCGCCAACTTTTTCCTCTATCCTCTTTTGCGAAAGGCTTTGTAGCTAATATCAGTTCTCTCCCTGTTCTCATTTACACATCAGTTTGTACCGGTCTTTTATGTTTCCATCTGCGGTGCGACCAAAGCCACACTTCCGGCTGTGCAATAATATCTTTTTCCAATTTACGCGTATGCAGTTCAGAAATTTCACCCTCTTTCGTCGCTTTGGGTTCTTCACAAATTACCTCTGCAAATATCTCATAATATCCGCGTTTCACACGCTTTACCGTAGCATATACAATAGGGTAATTTATTTTTCTGGCTATTAATTCTGCACCTTTAAAAACCGGAGTGTCTTGGTTCAGGAATGTGGTCCAATAAGCACTTTCAGGTGCAGGCGTTTGGTCGGCAATGAAAGCTGTTGCGTTCAGTTCTCCTTTATTTTCCAGCATCGCTCTAAAGGTATCTTTCATCTTTATCAGCTTAGTACCAAAACGAGTACGCATTTTATACATCAACCAATCAAAATACTTGCTGCTGATAGGATGATAGATAACGTAAAGTTGTTGCTTTAATTGTAAGCTCACAGTATTGCCCGACCATTCCCAGTTTCCCAAATGCCCCATCACCAGTATGATACTTTTATTCTCTGCCGCCAGTTTATCGAACAACTCCCTCGCCGGCGCACTAAAATAGCAGTGCTTCAACATCGTTTCTTTATCCACCGTCAGCGTCTTAAAGGTTTCTAAAAAGAGATCACACAAATACTTATAGTATGCTTTGGCAATTTTTGCGATCTCGTCCTCAGTTTTTTCAGGAAAAGATTTACGCAGGTTATTGAACACCACTTCCTTTCTATAACCAATAACCTTATAAAGCAACACATACAGACCATTGGACACCGCATATATCACCCTAAAAGGCAAAATAGAAATGAGGTAAATAAACGGAAGGGCTATGTAATATATTATTGCCGACAAAAAAGCTGATTTTGAAACCGGCTAAAGATATATTTTTTCTTGAAAATGAAGCAGATCATCAATCATATTAGACAAAAAGATGCATTTAATGAATAGTTGAGATTATTCCTTTCCATATTCCTCATTCAGTTCTCCAATAAATCCCAAAATCTCTTTTCTTCCGGTA
>CBFGYQ010000427.1:0-1994 GCA_965652995.1 uncultured bacterium | reverse complement strand
GTAGGGTAGCAGAAAAGAACTCGGATGAGGCATCACACAGCGGAGCGCAAGCAATCATTCTTGCATCTATTATTACCATCATTCTAAGTTTACTGGGTGTTGTTTTCGCAAAAGATATATTGTTATTGATGGGCGCATCGGAAGTAGCAGCCGAGTACGGAAAGGACTTTACCGCCATTATGATGGGAAGTAGTATTTCTATCATGTTGTTATTTCTTATCAACGGTATTTTTCGTGGTGCTGGTAATGCGGCAATTGCCATGAAAAGTTTGTGGGTAGCAAATATTTGTAACATTGTTCTTTGCCCGATACTGATAAATGGGTGGGGAATAATTCCGGCTTATGGCTTGACAGGTGCAGCTCTTGCAACTACTATCGGCAGAACCATTGGCGTATTATACCAATGCTATCATTTGTTTTCCGGTAAAGGAATATTGCGTTTGGTAGCGAAGCATTTTAATATTGATATACCCATCATGAAATCATTGGTACAAATTGCAACACCCGGTGTTTTTCAATTTGTGATTGCATCTTGTAGTTGGGTTGTGTTAGCGAGATTGGTAGCGGTGACAGGTGGAGATGAAGGCTCCGCGGGCTATCAAACAGCATTGCGACTGATGATGTTTTTCTTATTGCCTGCTTGGGGTTTGAGTAATGCAGCATCTACACTTGTAGGACAAAACCTCGGTGCGAAAGATCCTGTACGTGCAGAACAATCTGTAATGCGAACGGTAAAGTATAATGTGCTGTATATGTTAGTTGTCACCATAATATTTTTTGCATTGGCGGGGTCGTTAGTGGCATTTTTCAGTGAAGACAATGCTGTGCAAACAGTTGCAAAAACGGCAATGTACATTGTAGCAGTTGGATTTGTGTTCTATGGTGTAGGAATGGTGATGATTAATGCCTTCAACGGTGCGGGAGACACATGGACACCAACGAAAGTAAATTTTGTAGGATTTTGGTTGTTTCAGATTCCATTGGCATATGTGCTTGCCATGTATTTTGGACTGAATGAAAACGGCGTGTTCATTGCTATTCCTGTCTCTGAAGGATTGATAACGATCACGTCATTCATACTTTTTAGAAGAGGGAAGTGGAAGTTGAAAACTGTGTAGAATTATATCAGATTTTTACCGGTCTGTGAAGAATTGCTGATTTGAATTTTCTTCTGCATTAAAAATGCAATAGTCTTGGCTTTTGTTACGGCCTCATCAGCGATCTTCCCTGCAAAATTTTCATTCACTGTTGCTTCCCAAAGTTGCAGCCAACGCTCAAAGTGTTCGGATTTTAAAGGAATGTGTCTATTCAGTTCGATGTGCTTGAGCATGGGATTACCTTTGTAACCTGCTGTGGCGAACAACATACTTTCCCAAAAACTAGCTATGATGGGTAAATGTTCTTCTAAATCGAAACCCGGCGCATTGTGAAATATATAACCAATGACATCATCTGCAAATGCTTTTTCGTAGAATTTGGTGAGGAGAGAATGGATGTCGGATGGTGTGGTGATTTCGTGCATTATCTTCTCATAAAGGTAGCAAATATGAAAAACGAAGCTCGTTGATATCAAAGCAAAATAAGAAGAAACTAGTGTGTACAGTCTATTACTTGTACATACTTAAAGCGTGTGTCCTAAAAAACAAAAAGGATTAAATAAATTAGAACAAATACTCCAGCAATAGATTCAGAGGTATTGCATAGATGCTAAGCTTTTTTCACAAATTCTGACTTCAGTGCCATAGCTCCAAAACCGTCTATTTTACAGTCAATATTGTGGTCGCTATCTACAAGGCGTATGTTACGAACTTTTGTTCCCGCTTTTATACTTTGCGAAGCCCCCTTTACAGGAAGGTTTTTTATTGTAATTACTGTATCTCCGTTTTGTAAAATATTTCCGTTACTGTCTTTTACAACAAATGTATCCTCAGCAACAACTTGCTCGTTCGGATTCCACTCATGACCACATTCAGGGCATGCAAGCAGCGCATCCA
>CBFGYQ010000426.1:0-2008 GCA_965652995.1 uncultured bacterium | reverse complement strand
GTCGTGGGGCTGACGGAAGTTGTGTGCCTGCAGCATCATACCAAATTAAACTATCCCCGATTGCTGTAGGAGTGCCTACCGCCCCAGGTGTAGAGTCTTGGCATAATATTACACCAACACTTACAGGAGGTACGATTGCCATTGCAATATCAGAGCCTGTTATTTCTACATTTCTAACAGAGTGTTTGCTATACACAGTTGTTCTTGTAGAAGAGCTAAAGCCAAAATATCCTGAAGTAATGTTGAGAGCACTACTACCCACAATAGCAGGAGCACCGCCATCTATATATACTTCATAATCACCATTATCGTAAGTAAGAACACATGTATGCCATAGTCCATCAGTTAATGTAGTAAGGAAGCCGGTTGCAGCAATTTGTCCGGCATTTGTAGGTTCGTTGTATATGTCAAACCCGGGTGTATTGTTCAAATTATTAAGAGAGACTCTAGGGTTATCTCCGGAAAGATCATCATCGTAGGTGTCAATAAACAATCCAACACCGTTAGCACCAACAGGAACCCCCATATTTTGAGGTGCTGAATTGCTCGTAGCAGCGGTTGGCGCAGCATCTAAAATCCAAAACGCCATACCATCACCAGGACCAGCCGTCGCATGGCTATCAATTCTAAAGTCAAAACTTACCTTAAATCCGGCACAAGCAGTCAGATTGACAGGTGTAGCATAATACACAAATCCAGACGTGTCAGGGTAGGAATCTTGTAATACGATAGTATCGGTTATTGCGTAGGTAGTAGGCGAGTTGAGTGTCCAACCTGCTGTACTCATAGGAACTCCCAAACCAAAATTAAATGTTTGTCCGTACCCTGCGAGTGATGATAAAACAAAAGCTAGCGCTACGAGTATTCTTTTTTTCATAAACACCTATTGATAATAATAGCTATATAATGCAATACTTTTCTTGGGTACGCAATATATAACAATAATGTTAAAAATTCATTTACTATAGTTACAAAGACGCTAGCAGGATAGAAATCGTTGGTTGATAGTCGTAGAATTATTTTCTTCTACATCGGATATGTGCAGATTTACCAAACATATTATAGGCAAATAAATTGTGCTTCACTTTTCCGTCCGTCAAAAATATATCTGTAGTGTTAGGTGCTTCATTTCCCTCGTTTTCAGCTATTATAGAAATAGTCACTTCATTTCCATGTAGGGGAATTATCAATTTCTTCTTAGCTCTTTTGAGAGTGTAGTTATCAAGGTATACAGCGTCATTTATAAGTACAGATATTTTGTCGCCGTCAACTTTTCCACCATCCCACACCTCAAGTATTATTGTATCAGACTCCCCAAAATATGTTTTAGCAATTCCATCTGTTATTTTATCAATATTATTCAGTATTGTCGGCACTGTTGACTTTTGAGCTGCTGTGTCGTAAGCTACTTTCATAGGCTTACTTATGTTTTTGGATGTATTCTCAGGTTTTCTTACAGTTTCTTTTTCTCGAATTGTCACCTTTTCAAATACCTCTTTCAATGCATCTGTACCCGTTATAGCAATACTCCCACCACTACAAGAAACATTTGTAATATCACTGCTGGTGATACTTCCTGAAAAAACTAACTGATCGCCATTTTTATTGAATTTCAGTATGGCTTTTATTAGGCAGATGGTTGCATAGCTTTCAAATCCGTGGTTATAGATCAATTGATTTTCTTGAAAACTTAATGTTTGATTTACTCTATCCAGAACACCCGTTATGGCTGCTTTCACATCTTTCTTTTCTTGCTGATAAGTATAGGAATAGCCACTAATATACCCGAGAGAGTCTTTGAATTCCAAAACATAATTGAAGGATTCGCCCCCTTCTACCCCCAAATAGCCTTTTAATCTGTATTCTTGAGCAGCAGAAGGTTTTACTTGAAAAAAGAAGAAAGTAAGAAAAAAACAGGTAGAAGAAAAACGCATTGGCAAGAAATCTCGAATAAAAATTACTGTTGTCCGACAAACAACTAAAATAAGGATATTTTTTTACGGAAGCC
>CBFGYQ010000425.1:0-2011 GCA_965652995.1 uncultured bacterium | reverse complement strand
TATGTCATAGTTATAAGGGTGTTCCTTGCGGCATAGATACTGTTGTTACTTGATTGTTTTGAACCAGCATAGTAGCTATCGTAAATGCAATCACAGAAACTATAATGCCAATCATGAAAATGGTGTATGCTAGACGCAATAATTTATATTTTCTTCCTAGAACCGCAGCGAGAAAATAAATATCTTTTACCAAAGAGCTGTACAGATATTCTTTATCATTCATTAAAAAATTCATTCCGTCCATGTATTCTTCCAGCGTAGATTTATAGAAGTTTCCAAAGAACATCAGGTTGGTTTTACGAGCACGCACATCATCCATACTAAAGCGTCCTTCAGTCACTTTTGGTCTTGTTGCAAGAATGGCTAAGACAATTGTAGCAACTGATGATGCCAAGAAAATGATGGTTGGAATGGTGAGATAAGGTTCCACTTCCAGCTTGCGCATCAGCACCGATAATACCACCGAAATAATGATGGCATTTACGGAAATAAGAATGTTGGCTTTGCTGTCTGCCATATCGCTGAGGCGCATGTGATTTTCAGAAGTGAGGCGCAGCATGGTTTGTACACCACGTGTAAGCAAACTACTGTTCTGCTTCATTTTCAGCATTTCTGGACTATTCTTGTCCAGTTTCGACAAGTCTTTTTTGTCCAGCTCCTTTTCTTTTTTCTTTTCTTTTGCCATAGCTTCTTCTGCTTTTAGTTGTTTTCTTTTCAGGCGATCTATGTTTTTTAGCTTTCCTTCATCCAACAAATTTTTGCAGTAGTCGGTAAAGTATTGATGCCTTTCAAGTAATACGATCGTGTTTGCATTCCAATTCTCCACAAGCTTTGTATAGCCTCGAGAGTCATATTCCTTTTTTACAGCTTTATTCGTTTGCTTAAATTCTTTTGTGCCGAAATGATACGTGTCTGCATCACAAATAATTTCCTGTAGCTGAGTTTGTGGATTGTGTGGCAATTGTGTTGCCATAATGCAACCGGCAACCTTATCAACGAAATCGTCAGTCACGTTTTTATTGGCTAAAAATTCGCGCATCAACTCAACACTTTTTGCCTCATGTACTTCAGCCGGAGACATTAAATGACCTGCATCATGAAACCAAGCTGCTACATGTAATATCAAAACATCTTCATCGTTCAATTCATATTGCGCAGCGATCTCTTGTGTATGTGCTACTACATTTTTGGTGTGTTGCAAATTGTGATACGATAAGCTGGGATGAAGTTGTTCATCAAACATCTGTGTCACATAATCTGCTGTTATTTTGTATAAAGTATCGTACATTTCTTATTCTTTTAGAAGTATAAATTAAGTCGCGTACCAAGCGAGAAGTTAAATAAAGAACCTTCTTCTGAAAAACCCATCGTAGCTGAAAGCATGAACACATCAAATGGCAAATAGTAAATACCTGCACCGTATGCATTGTGCCACTTAGTTGATTTTTCACCTTGCGCCCATACTCGTCCCACATCATCAAAACCAACTACACCAAACGAACCGGGTACAACGACATTGCGAAGTGTAAATAATTTATAGCGAAGCTCTATACTAGTGTAAGCCAAAGAGTTTCCTGAGAAACGATTTTTACGGAAACCACGGAGAAAGTTGTTAGCACCAATATTCAATGCTTGAAAATAATCGTATTCTTTACTGAAAATATGTCCGCCACCAATGCGTAATACTGCTAACAATCTTGTTTGTTCAGCAAGACTTGCATAGATGGTCATATCAGATTGGAAACGTGTGAGGGGATGTGTTTTGCCGTCAATACCTTGCAAATATTTGAACTCATTCACCCAATCTATACCACGTGTAGGATAAAATTCATTGTTCAAATTGTGAACGTTCATGTTGAATTTAAAACCGAGATAAGTCTTGCGTCCGTACACTTCATCCGGTGTTAATCCTACCAATTGCGGATTGTCCAAGATGCGTCCTTCATTATCCTCATATCTATTCCAGTAATGATATAATGCCGGACCAATCGCAACGCCTAATTTCCTCTGA
>CBFGYQ010000424.1:0-2035 GCA_965652995.1 uncultured bacterium | reverse complement strand
TGATTTTCTTCATTGCTAATTACGCCTCAAACTTAGACGATTTTTTGCACTTAGCTGGGTTGCTTCTAATTTACACCATGCATCATCTTTTTCAGCTTTGGCGAAATCAAAGCTAGAATAACCGCCGCAATACCACACAGCACCACAAACACCATAAAGAATTCAAACAGGTTGTGAATTTCAAAACCGGCGAACATTGGGTTTTCAATAGGTAATTGCTCCTTCTTAAACAATGCAATTTGGTCAGCACTCAATGTCACTTTTTTATCCAACACATCTTGAAGGTTCACTCCTAATTCTTCGGCTTTTTTGAATTTATCACCCGTTGCAGGAAGTATAGAACCAAGCGTACCCGCAAGTGCATAACCCGCAGCATTAGAAATAAAGAATACACCGTAAAGTAGCGATGAAAAACGTTTTGGAGATAATTTACCAACCAGCGACAACCCGATTGGAG
The DNA here is from genome assembly GCA_965652995.1 of uncultured bacterium. Classification (GTDB taxonomy): domain Bacteria; phylum Bacteroidota; class Bacteroidia; order Chitinophagales; family Chitinophagaceae; genus JAFIGV01. The sequence continues at coordinate 1,578 of CBFGYQ010000424.1, read as the reverse complement.
ACAAACAAAGTTCAGCACAAGTTTGGATAAAATATAGTAGAATCAACCATTTAATAGCTAACAAACCGTTATTGCCAAGACCTTTTACATTATTAGCGATGATGAAATAACTTACAGCTATCAAGGCCAAACCACATGCTTGTTTTAAAGGAGAAACAGGCTCTTTACCTTTTGCTCTGAGTTTATCCCAAAGCATACTGAACGGAACAGCTAATAACACAACAAAAACACCATTGAATATTTGAACCATAGATGGTGGCATATTCCAGCCGAAGAAATTTCGGTCAGTCTGGTTATCCGCGATAAAGGTCAAAGATGAACCAGCTTGTTCAAACGCCGCCCAGAAGAAAATGATAAAGAACGAAACGATATAGATCACAAATATTCTACTTCTCTCTATGGCTGTAATAGAACTATCAGAAACAATCAACGTAGCTAATGAAATACCCGCTGCATAAATAATAGGATAAATGATTCCTTTGATAATAGTACCGATGGCGAATGAGGAAAACCATATTTCATCCACCAATAAATAACGGAACAAAAAGAATAATATAACAAACAAACCAACTGTGGTAGCTACTGATTTCCCGCTAAATGACGCAGAAGTTGCCTCTCCTTCTTCAAAATCATCATTTGTATTATGTTTTGGTAACCCTCCGATAGGTCTGCCATTTGGTGTTACTACATACTTGTTTTTTAAGATAAAGAATACCATAGTACCAATCATCATTGCAATAGAAGCTGCTAAAAATCCCCATTTGAATGCATGAATATCGCGTACACCATCTGCGCTTTTTACATCACCCAAAAAAGGACAGATGAATTGACCCATAAATGCACCAAGATTAATACCCATATAAAAAATAGTAAAGGCACTATCCAATTTACTTTTTTGCTGTTTTGGATAAAGACTACCTACCATGGATGATATATTAGGCTTGAAGAAACCATTACCGAAAATGATAACCACCAGGGCAAACCACATTATGGTTTTAGAGAAATCAAGATTGCCTTCAAAGCTGCTGGCACTGAAAAACAACATCAACTGACCAATCGCCATGAGTGTACCGCCTAAAAGAATACAGTTTCTATTTCCTAAATATTTATCCGAAATGAAACCTCCTAACAGGGGAGTGAGATAACAAAGTGCAAGGAAGCCGCCGTAAATAATAGACGCATCACTTTCTTGTATCAACAAAGAATTTACCATGAAAAGCGTGAGCAAAGCACGCATTCCGTAGAAGTTGAAACGTTCCCACATTTCGGTACCAAACAGTACCCACAAACCTTTCGGATGTTTTTTACTGGATGTATTTATATCTACAACTTTGTCAAGCGTTACTTCCGCTTCTAATTCTTTTTCGTGTTGATCTGACATGAAATGATTTTTATTATTGGCGAAAGATAAAAATTTTTTTTTCGGATGCAGCCAGTGGTGGATAAAATACCGCGATGTGCGTGACAGTTTTAGATCAACGGTTATAAATTCGAACTATGGAGATTGATGCGAAAGAATATATAGAAGCACTGCTGCAAGAATTTGAAGTGAATTCAAATCCCAAAATTGCGGAAGAG
>CBFGYQ010000423.1:0-2036 GCA_965652995.1 uncultured bacterium | reverse complement strand
CATAGTTGTCACCATAATATGCATTCTGCCAATCTTTAAAATTGATATCTGGATAGTTTCGGTAATGTGCTTTTACGCCAGCGTTGGTAATGAGTTCCTGAATGTTGCTAAAGCTGCTTAGAATTTTTTGTTCTTGTGATTTGTTGTCGTAATAACCTTGTAATTCACCCAAAAAATCGAAACTGCGATGTGGGTAGCAGGAAGCTTGTTCAAATTCATTTTGGTTGATAGCACCGCCTAATGTGTTTACCTGAAAAATAATTCCGGATTGACTAATAACTTGTTCAAATATTTCAGCAGTGATAGCGCTTAGATCAGTATAAGATTTGAAATAACCGCAAGATGCATTCTTGAAAAACAAAGGTTCTTTTCTTCCGTAAAACCGTTTCAATGAAGACACTAATGGTTTTGATAAAGAAGATGAAAATGATCTGCTTCCTTCGGAAAATTTATTGGCCACACTTGCAATATCAACCTCTCCATAGCTCGTAAATAACATGGTGAGTGTTTTCCCATTTTGCACAAAAGCAGCAAAACCTTCATTCGGTAATTGCGCCACAGCATTCATCCATTTTTCTAAAATAGTTTGAAAGCTTGCTGCGTCATTGATGGTGTGTTTAGCTGTGTAAGATGTAAATGTTTTTGGTAAAGGATAAGTTTTGAATTTCAAATCTGTTACTACTCCAAAGTTACCATTGCCACCACCTTTCAACGCCCAAATCAAGTCTTTATCTTCATTGGCTTTGATGATTTTTTCATTTGCATTTATCATCGTTGCATCTTCCAAACTATCACAAGTAAGTCCGTATTTTCTACTGAAGAAACCATAACCACCACCAAGTGTCAGGCCTGCAATTCCTACGCCACCACATGAACCGGCAGGAATTAATTTGCCTTTTGCATAGACTTCTTCATGCAACTCTCGCAACAAAACTCCGGGCTGAACAGACACCGTTCCATCATCATTCCATGTTAACTTTTTCATTCTTGAAACGTTGATCACCATGCCATCATTATTAGAAGAAAATCCTTCGAAAGAATGTCCACCGCTTTTAATGGCAATAGGTAGATTTTCTTGTTTCGCTTTTTGAATGGCATACTGCACGCCCATTTCTGTAAGACAAACAGCAATGTATTTCGGTATTAAATGAACACGTTTGTTATAAGACTGATTATATTTTTCAAATTCAGCATTGTCTCTTTGTAGTAGAATGACATCGCTATTCGTTACCTTATACTCCTGTGTTTTATCGTCAGTTTTGTAAGGTTCTTTGCTGCTTGTTTTTTTTGTCTTTTTGCTTTCTTCATCTCTATTAAAACAACTTGCAAATGGCAACAAGCCCAAGCTCGCTCCACCCATCAGTTTTAAAAATTCGCGTTTAGAAAGTTTGCATGGTTGCATTATTTCAGGTTTTTTCTTTTTGCCCATTCACGATAGGCTTTTGCATTTTTCTCTTGCTCTGCCAAGGTCTTGGCGTATAAATGATAACCGGGTCTGGATGTATCTGCCACGAAAAAAATGTAATCGTGTTTCGCAGGATGTAGCACAGCATCGATGGCAGAAGGATTAGGCATGCAAATAGGTCCTGGAGGTAAGCCGGGATTTCTGTAGGTGTTGTAAGCCGATTGGATATCTAAATAATTACTAAAAACCCGTTGGAATTTTTTGTCCCATCCTTGCTCCAATTTCTTTGCAAAAAGCACAGTTGGGTCTGCATCCAACTTCATTCCTATTCGCAAACGATTAAGGTACAAGCCAGCCACTCTTGGCTGCTCATCTACTTTATAGCTCTCCATTTGTACGATAGACGCCAACGTCACGACTTGAAATTCATTCAACTTTAAACTATCTAGTGCTGATTTATTCGCTCTAGTCCAATATTTCTTGTAAGGATCGGCAATTTTATTTACCAAATTGGTGGGTGTTTCTGTCCAGAAAAAACGGTAGGTATTGGGTGCTAAGAAATAGATCATTTTTAGTGTGTCCATTCCTTTTACTTCCGGTCGTGAAGCGACTGCATTTATAATATCATTTG
>CBFGYQ010000422.1:0-2036 GCA_965652995.1 uncultured bacterium | reverse complement strand
GCAAAAGCAAATACATCACCCGGATTGAGTTTTGAAATAAAATACTCTTCAACACTGCCAATCGATTTACCTCCTGTAAATTTTATTTGTATCATACTATCACTTACGATCGCGCCAATGCTCAATCTATGTCGCATGGCTATTGCACGGTCAACTACTTTGTAAATACCATTTTCGACCACCACTTTATTGTATTCATCATAAGCGTCCAAACTATTCCCTCCGGTTGTAATGAATTTCAAACACCAATTAAATTCTTCTCGCGTAATAGAAGCATAGCAAAATGTTGTTGTCACCTCATTAAAAATCTTGTCTGCATCAAATCCATCAGAAACAGCCAGCGTCACCAAATACTGTATCAACACATCAAACGAGCGCACATACGGAATACGTTGTTCCAACTCTTGCTTTCCCATCGCTTCTCGAAGTGCACTTCCCTCAACAATTTCCAACGAATGAGTAGGCACAAAGTGAATGGTACTAATTGCGCCAGGCTGATGACCACTACGACCGGCTCGCTGCATAAAACGCGCAACGCCTTTCGGCGATCCTATTTGCACTACTGTATCAACAGGACGAAAATCAACTCCGAGGTCTAAGCTACTGGTGCATACAACTGCTTTCAATAATCCATCATGTAAGGCTTGCTCTACCCAAAGACGCAAATGATCGCTCAACGAACCGTGGTGCAATGCAATTATCCCTGCCAGATCAGGATTCCGATTAAGTAATGATTGATACCACGTTTCGCATTGCCATCGTGTATTGGTAAAGATGAGTGTTGAATTATTTTGCTCAATGATAGGCAATACATCATCTATCATATTCAGTCCCAAATGTCCTGCCCACGGATATTTTTCAATGATTTCCGGCAATAGTGTATGTATATTGATTATTTTATCCAGCGTAGCTTTTATTAGTTTGCTTTTCACTGAATTTGTACCTAGCAACACTTCTTTTGCTTCTTGTAAATTGCCGATAGTAGCAGAGATGCCCCATACTTTCAATTTTGGATTGATGGCTTTCAACCTTGATAAAGCCAGCTCTGCAAGCACTCCACGTTTCGTACCCAACAATTCATGCCATTCATCGATTACCACAAATTCTAAATTCGCAAAGAAAGTCTCATAGCCTTTTTGAGCCATCAATAGATGAACACTTTCGGGTGTGGTGATAAGCGCGTGTGGCGTATTCTTTTTTTGTTGTAATCGTTCTTTCGTAGATGTATCGCCTGTGCGAAGAGCGATATCATAATCCAGTCCCAATTCATCACTTACACGTTGTGTTGCTGCATGTATCTCTTTAGAAAGTGCTCGCAAAGGTGTTATCCAAAGGCAATGCAATCCATTAGATCGGTTCTTTTTTGTAAAAAAGCTTTCTAATACTCCAAACCATATCGCGTATGTTTTCCCGTATCCGGTAGGTGCATTCAGCAAACCAGAGTTGTCTGTAACTATCGCATTCCAACAATCTTGTTGAAACTTATGTGGCCGCCATTGTTTTCTTTTAAACCATTCTGTAGCGATGGGGAATTGCATAGAGTATATAAAGTTCGGAGAAAATATTTCTGAATACCAGTATTTTTCTGACTCTCTGCAATTATATACTTTAGTGATTGTAACCAACAAATTTTTCTGAACAATAAGTATATAGTAACTTGATTGCATGAAATGCTTACTTCTTTTTCTTGGCTATTTCCTGATGTCTTCTTGCAATTCATCTTCTTCAAAAATCGACAAATTAGATTGGCTAGCTGGTACGTGGAAAATGCAAATGCCTGATGGAAACTTCATAGAAACATGGAAAAAGGAAAATGACAAAAAACTTTCAGGAAATGGTTATTTCATTACAACTAACAATGACACCACTTTCCGCGAAATACTTACAATTGAAAACAAAGATGATACCATTTTCTATATTGTGAAAACAGCACAAAATGGTGAAGAGCCTGTTTCTTTTAAAGAGGTTTCTTCTAACGAATATGATCTGGTTTTTGAAAATTCACTTCACGACTTTCCACAAAAAATCCTCTACAC
>CBFGYQ010000421.1:0-2051 GCA_965652995.1 uncultured bacterium | reverse complement strand
AAGGACTTTCTAATGAACAGTTTCTAAATGCTTTGAATGAAGACTTTGTTGTAGAGAAACTAGGAACGACAGCATACAAACCGACTAAACCACATGAATTTGGAATGTATCTCAACAAAGAATGGTATAAACTGACCGTGAAAGAAGGAACTTTTAGTAATGACCCGGTCGGTATTTTGGACGTATCTATTTTACAAGATAACATACTGTCAAAAATCCTAGATATTCACGACCCGAGAACCGATAAGCGTGTAGATTTTGTTGGCGGTATTCGGGGTATGCAAGCTCTTGAAAAGCGTGTGGACAATGGTGATGCAGCAGCTGCATTTTCATGTTTTCCGGTGAGCATTCAGCAATTATTTGATATCGCTGACAGCGGAAATGTAATGCCTCCAAAAAGCACTTGGTTTGAGCCGAAGACTAGAGATGGATTGGTGGTGCATTTGATTTGATAGCACAGCATTAAGTTAATAATGAAAAATGCCGTAATCTTTATTACGGCATTTTTGTTTTAGCTATTTGATTTACTACCTCCTCCGCGCATTAAGGCAACTAACAAGAGAATAAATATCGCCCCGCCAACTACCCAAACCCAAGGCTGCATGAAGAAGTTGCCGCCGTCATCACCTTTGTTTACATCAATGTCGACATCCAGCTTTTTTGTTTCTTCTTGAGCATAAGCTAATGCAGAGAAAAATACTGCAACTAAAGAGAGAATAGACTTTTGTAAAATTGGTAAGAGATTCTTTTTCATAACTATTTGTGTTTGTTTGTTTACAATGGATATTATAAAACCATGCCATACAAAAATTACTATTTACATAAATCAAGAGCTCTTAATTATCAGATAATTTAATAAATACTTCCTTAAGGCTCTACTTGTTTTTCCTTAGCTTCGCGCACGTAAAACAAGAATCATTAGAATGACAGCTCAAAAAATAACGATGAGTGCGGAAGGGAAATTACAAGTACCTAATCATGCAATCATTCCTTTTATAGAAGGCGATGGTATCGGCCCTGATGTATGGCGTGCCAGCAAAGCAGTGATGGATGCAGCAATTGCACATTGCTATGGTGATGATAGAAAAATTGAGTGGATAGAAATGCTTGCAGGCGAAAAAGCGTTTAACGAAACAGGAGAATGGCTGCCTGCTACAACTTTAGAAACCGCCAAAGAATATTTGGTATCTATAAAAGGTCCGTTATCAACGCCGGTAGGTGGTGGTATTCGCTCGCTAAATGTGGCTCTTAGACAAGAATTGGATCTATATGTATGCCTTCGTCCGGTACACTGGTTTCAAGGTGTGCCCTCTCCTGTAAAACATCCGGAGAACGTGGACATGGTTATTTTCAGAGAGAATACAGAAGATATATATGCCGGAATAGAGTTTAATTACGATGATCCGAAAGCCAAAAAGCTATATGAATTTTTGAAGGAAAACAATGCTGCCGGCAAAGTTCGTTTCCCGGAAACGTCTTCTTACGGCATCAAACCTGTTTCTAAAGAAGGATCAGAAAGACTAATAAAAGCAGCTATAGAATATGCAATAGAAAAGAAATTGCCATCCGTAACATTAGTTCATAAAGGCAACATTATGAAGTTCACAGAAGGTGGCTTCAAAAATTGGGGTTATGAACTTGGCGAAGATCAATTTGCTGAGCAGGTATATACTTGGGGACAGTGGGAACGCACAAAGAAAGAGCAGGACGAAGCACAGGCAAATGAAGAAATGAAACAGGCAACTCTTTCCGGAAAAGTACTTATCAAAGATGTGATTGCTGATAATTTTTTACAACAAATACTTCTTGCTCCAAAAGATTATTCTGTTATTGCTACGCTTAATCTTAATGGTGACTATATCTCTGATGCACTTGCAGCTGCAGTAGGTGGCATAGGTATCGCTCCGGGTGCTAATATCAACTACGTAACAGGTCATGCTGTTTTTGAAGCCACGCATGGGACGGCTCCAAAATTTGCAAATACAGATACCATGAATCCGTCATCCCTTCTGCTAAGTGGAGTAATGATGTTGCAATATATGGGTTGGAAT
>CBFGYQ010000420.1:0-2061 GCA_965652995.1 uncultured bacterium | reverse complement strand
GTATGGAAATCTTTAGGTGGTACTTTTGCTAAAACACTTACTGCAGCAGATATTACTCCTCAAGGTGCTCCTGAACCAACCATGGCTAATTTTGTTGTTAATCCAGCTACAACTGGTGGTAAACCTATTATTATAGGTTCTGCTACAGAAAGTCAACTTGTAATTGCTGCTCTTCAAATTGATGGCGTTGCAGTAGACTCTACAGTAAGAGTAAGTGCTACTCGCGCTCCTGGTTTTGCTTTGTTGGGAAGAAGCTACGCAGTATGGGATACATCTAACAATAACGGTGACTTCAAATTTGGTGCTACTGATGATTTAACAGGATATGATGATGCTTCACCTGCAATTCGCATGAATTTTGGTAAAATAATTCTTTCTGTTAAAGATATCGACCAATATGCTACTTCTATCAATGCATATCCTAACCCAGCTAATACTAACCTTACTGTTTCTTTTGAAGCAAAAGTTGCTGATGATGCAAGAGTATCTATCACTAACACATTAGGTCAAAATATTACTGAACAAAAAATCACAGGAAAAACAACAGGTCAAAAAACAGCTAATTTCAATATAGCTAACTTGGCTAATGGTGTTTATTTCTATACAGTTGAAATAGGTGGTGCTCGTACAACACAACGTTTTGTTGTAGCTCATTAATTTTCAAAGAATAGTTTTAAAAATGGGTGGCATTTGCCGCCCATTTTTATTTTTCCGAAAAACAAACTTATTATTGCACCGCACCTAAATAGCAAAAAGAAACATTATTAATACTCAGAATGGCAAAAAACCTTTTGATAGTGGAGTCGCCTGCAAAGGCTAAAACAATTGAGAAAATATTAGGGAAAGATTTTCAAGTAAAATCTTGTTATGGACATATTCGTGACCTGGAGAAGGAAGATATGGGAATTGATATGAAAAACGGATATAAGCCTAAGTACACCATTTCTCAAGATAAATATAAGGTAGTCAACGAACTAAAATCACTCGCAAAAAAGTCTGAAGAAGTGTGGCTAGCAACGGATGAAGACCGTGAAGGAGAAGCCATATCATGGCATTTGTGTGAAGTGCTGGATCTTGATCCAAGAACTACAAAACGAATTGTCTTTCATGAGATCACCAAACCTGCGATAAAAAAAGCTGTTGAAAACCCTAGAACGTTAAATATGGGTCTGGTAAATGCGCAACAAGCTCGCAGAGTTTTGGATAGAATAGTTGGCTTTGAACTTTCTCCCGTCCTTTGGCGTAAGATGAGTATGCGTAACAATCTTTCGGCGGGTCGTGTACAATCTGTAGCTGTAAGGTTAATCGTGGAACGCGAACGCGAAATAAATCAATTTAAACCTTTAGCCACTTTTAAAGTAGAAGCATTTTTCAATGCTGAAGACATCAACAAAAAGCAAGTAAAATTTAAAGCTGAAGGTCCGGAAAAACTAAACAATATTGATGACGCACAAACATATCTTGAAAAATGTATCAATGCGACATACAAAGTTGCAGACATTCAAGTAAAACCTGCAAAGAAAAGTCCTGCAGCACCATTCACTACTTCTACCCTACAGCAAGAAGCTAGTAGAAAGCTTGGCTATTCTGTTTCTAAAACAATGCTGGTAGCTCAAAAGCTTTATGAGAATGGACACATTACCTACATGCGTACTGATTCTGTGAATCTTTCTTCACAAGCAATCAACAATGTAGAAGATGTAGTGAAGAAACAATATGGTGATAAGTATTTTCAACACCGTGCATTCAAAAACAAAAATCAATCTGCACAAGAAGCACACGAAGCTATTCGTCCTACAGAAATGAATGTGTTTTCTGTAGAGGATACAGATATGCAACGGCTTTATAATCTTATTTGGAAACGCACTATGGCCTCCCAAATGGCTGATGCGGAACTAGAAAGAACAATAGCTAAAATTAGTATTTCAACACAACCTCAAGAACAATTGACCGCAACCGGCGAGGTATTGAGATTTGAAGGTTTTTTAAAAGTGTACAATGAAGGTCGTGATGAAGAAGATGGTGAAGAAGCAAATGATGGAATGCTACCACCATTACAAG
>CBFGYQ010000419.1:0-2085 GCA_965652995.1 uncultured bacterium | reverse complement strand
TAAAGCTAAGTACCTAGAAATAACCAAAACATTGTAACAACCTTTTTATGAAGGATACATTTAAAGAGTTTAAACCATCCAGCTGGGCGATTGATAACCGAACAGCGATCTATATCATTACCATCATCATCACTTTGGCAGGGTTGATGGCATATAACAATTTGCCGAAAGAACAGTTTCCGGAGATAAAAATTCCGCAGATAATAGTACAGACCATTTATCCGGGTACATCACCGGAGAACATGGAAAACTTGGTAACGAAGCCGATTGAAAAAGAAGTAAAAAACCTTACGGGTGTGAAGCGCGTAACGAGCAATTCATTTCAAGATTTTTCGGTGGTGATCGTAGAGTTTAATACAGATGTAAAGGTTGATAAAGCAAAACAAGATGTAAAAGATGCAGTAGATAAAGCTCGTGTTGACCTTCCTCAAAATCTCCCTAACGAACCGGAAGTGAATGATGTGGACTTATCGGAAATGCCCATCCTTTATGTGAATATTTCGGGTAACTATGACCTCAACAGATTGAAAAAATATTCGGAAGAAATTGAAGATGCGATAGAAGATCAAAAAGAGGTGAAGCGTGTAGATATGGTAGGTGCACTGGATAGAGAGATACAGATAAACATGGATTTGTTTAAAATGCAAGCAGCTGGTTTGACGTTTTACGATGTAGAAAATGCAGTGGCTGCGGAGAATTTATCTATGACTGCCGGTGAGATCGCGCAGAACAATCAGAAGCGGATCTTGAGTATTCGCAATGAATTTAAAACTGCGGATCAGATAGGAAATATCATCGTTAAGAACGGACAAGGTAGCAGTATTTATTTGCGTGATGTGGCAGAGATAAAAGATGATTTCGAAGAGCAGAAGAGCTATGCGCGCATGAATGGTAAGAATGTAATTACACTTAATGTCATTAAAGCATCTGGAGAGAATTTGATAGAGGCATCTGATAAAGTGCAAGAGATCGTGAAGAAGATGCAGGAAGAAGAATTACCGAAAGATCTAAGCATCAGCATCACCGGTGACCAAAGTGAAAGTACACGTGTAACGCTTCACGATCTTATTAATACAATCATCATCGGGTTCATACTTGTAACGTTCATTCTCATGTTCTTTATGGGTGTGACGAATGCATTGTTCGTAGCGATGTCGGTGCCGTTGTCTTGTGCGTTAGCGTTTTTAGTGATGCCTTCAATTGGTTTTACGTTGAATATGATCGTGTTGTTCTCGTTCTTGCTTGCGCTCGGTATAGTGGTGGACGATGCCATTGTGGTAATAGAAAACACCCACCGCATATTTGATAATGGTAAGATGCCTATTAAGCGCGCTGCAAAACTCGCTACAGGAGAGGTTTTCCTTCCCGTGCTTTCGGGTACTGCTACTACGTTGATGCCGTTTGTCCCTTTGGCTTTTTGGCCCGGCGTTATCGGTTCTTTCATGTTCTTCTTGCCGGTTACACTTATCATTACTTTGATAGCATCGTTGTTGGTGGCGTATATCATCAATCCGGTTTTTGCTGTTGATTTTATGAAACCGCATGACCCCCATGATACCGGAAAACGCAGATGGGGTAAGAAAGATAAGATCATGCTTATCGTTTTCGGTTCGCTGATATTAATATGCTATTTATTTGGTTCGTGGGGTGTAGGTAATTTCTTGTTGTTTATTTATCTATTCATTCTTTTAGAAAAATTTGTCTTAGAAAAAGTTATTCATCGCTTCCAAAACAAGACATGGCCTGCGTTTCAAGACTGGTATGCTCGGAAGTTGAAATGGACTTTGGATAATCCATATAAAACCGTAGTAAGCACGTTTGGGATATTTGCTATTGCTATTGTTATCCTTGTTGTGCGTGGTTGCAATTTTACATTCTTCGCAGAAGGTGATCCCAACTTTGTATATGTATATCTTAATATGCCGGTGGGTACCGACCAAGCCTATACCGATGCTACGTTGAAGAAATTGGAAGATCGTGTGTACGAAGCATTGGATATGAAAGATGGAAAGAAAAACCCTATCGTGAAGTCAGTAATATCGAATGTAACGGTTGGTGTGGTCGATCCATCAAGTGGCGAGGTGG
>CBFGYQ010000418.1:0-2100 GCA_965652995.1 uncultured bacterium | reverse complement strand
AACAAGGATCCAATCAATTTATCACACCTGATTACAACATCAATTTTGAATATTTCTTTGTAAGAAAAGTAATGTTTGCTAAGTATTCTCAAGGCTTTATCATGATGCCTGGTGGATGGGGTACTATGGATGAATTTTTTGAAATAGCAACCCTTATCCAGACAAGAAAATTCACTCAAACTCCGATGATTTGTATCGGCAAAGAATACTGGCAAGGACTATTTGATTGGATGGACAAAGTGATGTTTAAGACCCATGGAAACATAAGCCCCGGAGATCTTGAAATAATCAAGATCTTTGAAACTGCTGATGAAGTGGTTAATTATTTTAGTGAGTTTTATACGCACAACAAACTACAGCCTAACTTCTAATCAGTGGCACAGCCCAATTTTTGGGAGTTTTATTTTCCTTTAAATGTGGGTTTTCTTTTTTCTAAAAAGGCTTGTACACCTTCTTTAAAATCATGAGTAGCACCAGCTTCTACTTGCAGTTGTTTTTCACGGATAAGTTGCTCCTCTAAAGTATGATTGAAAGATTCATTTAATAATTTTTTTGTAAGTCCGATACCTTTTGTTGGCATTTGTGCAAGTTGCTGTGCCATGTTTTTTGATTCAAATTCGAAACTTTCATCGCTGTAATATTTGTAGATCATGCCCATTGCTACGGCATCTTTCGCAGTCACTTTATCACCCGTCATCATAAGTGCAGCTGCGCGTTGCATGCCTATTAGTCTTGGAAGAAAATAAGTTCCTCCACTATCTGGTATCAATCCTATTTTGCTAAAGGCTTGGATAAATGATGCGCTTTCAGTAGCCAAAACGATATCACAAGCTAAGGCTATGTTTGCACCGGCACCTGCCGCGACACCATTCACAGCAGCTATAACCGGCTTTTCAATTTTCCGTATTTTTTCAATGATAGGATTATAATGGTGTTCTACAATATCCTCCATAGAAGGTCCGTTAGGATCAGTGGCTTCTGCTAAATCTTGCCCTGCACAAAAAGCTTTTCCCGAACCTGTAATGTAGATGCAACGAACGTTTCTGTCTGCTTTGCATTCGTCCAGTCTTTTCTGTAACTCCAAAGCCATTTCCCTATTGAAACTGTTGAACTTTTCAGGACGATTGAGAGTGATGTAAGCGACGCTATTGTCTATTGCAAAAATTATGGACGACATTGAGTAGAATATTTTGTTCTCAAAAATAAGGAAGCGTTAGTGTAAACAAAAAACTGCCTTAGTGTAGCTAAGACAGTTCATATTTTCTTTTTCGGTTTTGTTTTACTCTGCTTCAGCTACTACTTCTTTCACTTCAGGTATCATGCGTTTCATCATTCCTTCTATACCGGCTTTCAGCGTAATCATTGAGGAAGGACAACCCGAGCAAGAGCCTTGCATCATTAGTTTCACTACACCATCTTCATAGCCTCTAAAACTAATAGCTCCACCATCCATTTCTACAGCCGGTTTCACGTAGTTTTCCAAAAGCTCTTTTATGCGTTTCACCACATCACTGTCATCAGCATTCACATCATTAGAAGCAACGGGTTTTGCTACAATTTCGTTTTCATTGATAACAACTTTACCCTCTTGTAAATATTCTTTCAAAAACTCACGAATGGTCGGTATTACTTCGTCCCATTGCGTTTCTTGTGTTTTGGTAAGGGTCACAAAATTACTGGCAATAAATACGCTTCTGATGAAAGGAAAAGCGAATAATTCTTTCGCTAAAGGTGAAGGTGCTGCACTCGCTTCATCAGGAAAATCAATACTCTTGCCAGGATATAATAGTTTGTTGGCTACAAATTTCATTGTTTCCGGATTGGGTGTCATCTCTGTATAAATGCTCACGATGGTGTTTCCTGTCTTCAACATTTTTCAAATGATTTTTACAAAAATAAGTAAATAACATGCTATTGAAAATCAAAAAAAAGAATAGGGTGAGAGGTGTTTTCGATAAAGGGATTCAATTTTTCTTGGAACGATTTTTTGATTTGTTATAATTGTTCAAAAACTTGTCCTATTTTAACCATCCAAAATTTATTTTTTATGAAACGAATCCTCTTGGTATCTCTCCTGCTTACAGGATTTATATATACCGC
>CBFGYQ010000417.1:0-2122 GCA_965652995.1 uncultured bacterium | reverse complement strand
GGAGTTTACACAATATGAACACTAAAAGGGAAAGAGGTAAAAGCAAGTTCATTTCGACAAGCTCAATGAACTCGCTTGCTTATTCACAGGGTTAGTCCGGCTTTTTACCGTCTAAAAAAGTGTTGATCGTTTGTATAGATGCTTGTGAGTCATCTGCTTTATCATCGTTCAATCCTACACTGTAGCCGCTATAGAATCTGTCAGCAGAAGCCACACCATTATCTATATTCATATTCTTACGCACATAGGCAGGCACGTTTTCCATTTCATCGCTGCTTTCTGTTCCATTAATGTTGAAGCTCATTCTACGCAAACGTTCTGCTCTATCCTCCAACGCTTTCTTTTGTGCTTCGAATACCTGTTTCTCTGCTATTTCATCTTCACTCATTACATGCTCGCCAATTTTATATTCTTCTACTTTTCTATCCACATCATTCTTTATCACCAGTTGTATATCATTCAGTTTTTGTTTGAAATCATCTGAAGCAGAAAATGCCTGTGGCGTTTCAACAGGTTTTTGTTCAGATGCATTAGTATTAAGAGTCAATGTAGGAAATGCAGGTTTGGGGTCAATAACAACAGGTGCTGTAGCTTCTACTAATTTTGGCTCCATTGAATTAGTAACCAAAGGTTCAGTAGTTGCTTCTACAGGTTTTGTTTCAGCAGGAGCAGTTTTATCATTGCTAAGGCTCACCAATATTTTTTGTGGTTCCGGTTTTCTTGCCGGCATTTCCACAGGAAGGTCTTTATGTGCAAAGCCGGTAGCAATAACGGTCACTGCAATTTGTTCTCCCAAGTTTGGATCATGACCCATACCCAAGATTACATCACAATTATCACCCGCAAGTTGCTGCACATACGCTTGTATTTCTTCAGCCTCATCCATGGTGTGTTCGAAATCACCGGGAGCAGAATTAATGTTCAACAATATCCATTTAGCACCGCGGATGTCGCTGTCATTAAGCAATGGAGAGTTGATCGCTTGTTCTACTGCATGTAATGCTCTGTTTTCACCGCCAACAGACGCATTACCCAATATCGCAACACCACCGTTCCTCATCACCGTACAAACATCTGCAAAGTCCACGTTGATCTGTCCAGTTGTGTTGATAACGTCGGTGATACATTTAGCAGCAGTAGCCAGTATGTCGTCTGCTTTTGCAAATGCTTGTGTGAATGGAAGATTGCCAAATTGCTGACGTAGCTTATCATTCGAAATAATTAGAATGGTATCTACATGCTCACGAAGACGATCAATTCCCTCTTGTGCTTGTTTCATACGCTTGCGGCCTTCATACGAGAAAGGCATAGTAACGATACCAACAGTAAGAATATCCAAATCACTGCAAATCTTTGCCAATACAGGCGCACCACCCGTTCCGGTACCACCGCCCATTCCGGCAGTGATGAATGCCATGCGCGTGTTTACTTTCAAAATCTTAGTAAGGTCTTCCAAACTTTCCTCACTCGCTTGTTTTCCGATCTCAGGATTAGCACCGGCACCAAGACCTTGTGTCAAGTGTGGCCCAAGCTGAATCTTGTTAGGAATAGGGCTTAACGTCAAGGCTTGCTGATCGGTGTTGCAGACCACAAAGTCCACACCTTCAATACCAAGACTGTACATGTAATTTACAGCGTTCCCACCGCCGCCGCCTACGCCAATTACTTTAATAATGGAAGACTGATTTTTTGGGATTTCAAAGTGTATCATATCGGTTTGTTTTAAAAAATGGGTTAGTAAATAATTAAGTTGTTAGTGTTTAGTTGTTAGTCGTTAGTTAGTTGATTTGCGTTTTACTGATTTGTGATTTTGAGGTTTGTATTCTGTGTTTTGAAATTTGAATTTTGTTTTTTTGGAATTTCTCTATTGTATTTCCTCGTCTTCAGCATCTTCGAAAAAGCTCACAAATTTTCCTTTCAATCCATCAAAAAGACTCTTCATCTTATCTGCACGTTTCTTTTGTTTTTGATCCATTGGCATTTCCTCTATTTCTTCATCGCTATTTTTTTCTGCACTCACCCTCATATACAGATCCCCTTCATTATGCAAACTGTTTCCACCATCACCTACAAAACGCAATCTTCCACTTTCAAAATCATGATAGCCACGAAGGATAAGACC
>CBFGYQ010000416.1:0-2124 GCA_965652995.1 uncultured bacterium | reverse complement strand
GTTTAGGTGAAATATATCAATACATCATTCATCCCAAAAAAGTAATGTTGGAAATGTTTCTTTCGATAGGAGACGTCACCAACTGCTCAACCTCCTGACCGGCAAGCGTAGGGCATGAAGTGATGATCTGCACTTGATTATTAGTAATGTCCGGTACTGCATCCACAGGTAATTTGGTAGCACTCCAAATGCCCCAAATGATGAGAACAAGCGTCAATATTCCTATTATAGCCTTGTTCTTTATGCTGAATAAAATGATTTTATCTAACACCGTTAAGAGATTATTATTAGTAAATGGTTAATACAGAATGATAAATTCTAAAGAATAGAATTTCGGTAATGCAGAAACTATCCGTTCTAATAAAATAGAAGGCTAAAAATGATGGGATACATCACTAATACATTACCATTCAGGATTAAACATTAATCTTAGGCGGTTGCCAGATATTCCCGTAGTAGTGGGAAACGAAACTAGAATTGTAGATAGGGAAATTTCTCGTTGTGTTAGTTATTGTTTTTTCTGTCTCAACAAAAAAGTTGGCGTGTTTGATATTAACAACAGAAACGCTGCAACAACTGCATACACAGAACGGACTGCAGTGGTCATCTACATCATTACCATGACTATGCGATTGTTCTGTTTTATTGGATGCATTACCCTCACAAGAATTAAAAGCATCGCTGCAAGGCATTGCCGCCAAAGCCATGATGTAGATGCTGAATATGAATGTGAGAAACTTCAAAGCGAAACGAAGGTAATAAAAATGAGTTTTTAAAAGTTAAGTTTTCTTCTTAACGAATATTTTCTAAGTTCTCTCTTCGGAGTAGATGCGGTTTTGTTTTATTGAAACCCAAACAGTAAGAAACATATACTTATTCTACACACATTTCCATCTCATCAAAAACGCAAGAAATTCATTGGTTATTTTTAGTTTATATATACCAAGGACTGCACGCACATTGTCGTCATAAGAATAGCTAAACTATTTATCATGAAAAAATTACTTCTTTTAGTTTTTGGAATTTCTGTGACAGTTGCTTCATGCAGCAAAAACGACAAACAAACTAAAACACTTAGCTACACAAATAAGCAATGTATAAACAGTGAGATTATTGCTTTCGAAAACGGCAACTACGCATGTACTACCACTGCACATGTTGATGAATACTTATTCCAAAAGGACACTGTGTATGTTTTCAACCCCGGTGATTGCGGCAATGACATGTCTTCCAAAGTATTCAGTAAATATTGCAAAAACCTTGGAAATATAGGTGGCTTCGGTGGGAATATTATTATTAATGGTGAGGATTTTTCCAGTGCTGTTTTCATTAAAACTGTTTGGAATAACTAATGTTTTTTTTACACCTGTTAATATCTGTATTTTTCTTTCCAACATTGCCTCAGGTAATCTCTCAAACGTGCTTCTGCTGCATTGTTCCCGGGGTCATATAACTTCGTACCGATTATTTTTTCAGGTAAAAATTCTTGCTCTACAAAATTACCAGAATGATCATGGGCGTATTGATAACCTTTTCCATAATCTAAATTTTTCATGAGCTTGGTAGGCGCATTTCTAATATGCATTGGGATGGATAAATCTGCTGTTTTACGAACAAGGCTTTGTGCATTATTGATAGCCATGTATGCAGCATTACTTTTAGGAGAAGATGCTAAATAAGTAGCACATTGCGAGAGTATAATTCTACATTCAGGATAGCCTATCAATTCTACAGCTTGAAATGTTGTAGTAGCTAGTAGCAACGCATTGGGGTTCGCATTGCCAATATCTTCACTTGCCAATATCACCATCCTTCTCGCAATAAATTTGGGATCTTCCCCACCCTCTATCATTCTTGCCAAATAATACACCGCAGCATTGGGGTCGCTGCCGCGAAGTGATTTGATAAACGCTGAAATGATGTCGTAGTGTTGTTCACCGGTCTTATCATACAAAACCATTTTTCGTTGGACAATGTCCTGTACATTCTCATTTGTAATGGCTTTTGCTCCTTCTGGTAATGAGGTTACAATAAGTTCTACCAAATTCAACAACCTTCTAGCATCGCCTCCACTCAATTGCAATAAAGCATCCCACTCTTCAACAACTATATTTTCATGTTTGA
>CBFGYQ010000415.1:0-2132 GCA_965652995.1 uncultured bacterium | reverse complement strand
CATATGTCATCTCCAAATCTTGTACGCCGGGTGTGGCAGTTCTGGTGAGATAGCCGTGATAGTAGGTGTTGGTCGTTGTAAGTCCATTGCCGAGTTGATACTGCTTTACTTGTCCCTGACCGTTATATACTGGCGATTTAAAGAATTTATGACCGTATTTATCCACAACAGTTTCTAAGAAACCGTTGGTATAGTTGTAATTCAGTTCAAAACCATCACTGTATTGTTTCTTAATAAGATTATCATTGGCATCATAAGTATAATTGGTAGTGTACAAACTACCGTCTATATACTTGTCTTTTTGTGTGAGCCTTCCTAACCCATCATATGTAAAGCCTTCCGTAACAGGGTTTGTACCAAAACCTGTTATGCTTGCTAATTGATTGGTAGCACCGCCGCCTGCCTGATTATATGTGTAGGTGGTAGTACCTTCAGGTCCGCTGCGGGTGGTCACTTGACCTAGCGCATTGTACAAAAAAGTATGTGTGCAGTTATTGGCATCTTTTTCAGAAAGTAATTGCCCAAATGCATTGTAATTGTAGGTAGTAATACCTGCACTAATATCGTAAGTATTCGTTTTGATGCCATAAGCGTTGTAGGAATGCGTCATCACAGTAGTACGGGTATTATTCACTTCTGTTACGTTGCCCCAACTATCATAAGAGTAATCAAGGAATCCACCGTTGTCAGTTTCCCTCGTTGTTTTACCCGCAGCATCCACCGTGCTGGTTTTGTCTTGTCCAGCCGGGTTGGTTACGGTAGTCTTTACTTGTCCATTTCCAGGGAAAGAATAACTGTAATTGGTGGTACCGAAATTATTGGTGGTAGAGGTTAATCTGTTGTAAGGATCGTTATAATAATAGTTCGTAGTAAATGCAGACTCAGATGGCAGCTTAGGTGCAGTTTCAGATAACACATTGCCTTTACTATCGTAAGTGCGGGTGCTTTCCGTCCATTGGTTGTTAAGGTGTTCCGTTTTTGTCTTAATCACTCTACCTAATTTATCATACCATGTCTTTACATCCGGTTTAGTTGGATGACTAGTGAGTGTGTAATAACTGTTCCCGCCACTTTCCCATCCATCGGTATAAGTGATGGTTTCTTCTTCAGGCAGTCCTGTTTTTATTTTTGTTGAGGTCAGCTTACCCCAATTATCGTAAGTATTAGTGGTTATGATACCATCTACATCTGTTTGCGTGAGGGGTTTACCCCATACAGGATCCCATGTGCTTGTTGAGATTTGGCTGGGGGACATCCCTGCATTCGTCACTTTTACCGGAAAGCGATTGGTTAATGGGTCGTATTCATACTCCATTGTTTTTGTTACAGAGGCAGTACCTGATACTATGGTTTGAGCAATATTTCCATAATCATCATAGCTGAAATCATTTTGTACCACATATCCTGTAGCTCCCCATCGGTCATATCTTGTTGACACCCTGCCACTACCATCGTAATTATATTTCGTACTCTCATTTACAGAGACTTCTCCCGTTCTTTGTTTTGTTACAGTTACGACATTAGGCATACACGGTATGGTAGAATTCCCTGCTTGTGTGTAAGTGGTAGCAGTAGTGATTGTTTCTATACCATTGATGTCAGTAGTACTACTACTAATTGTCCCGTAGTTGTTATTGTAAGTATTGGTTGTTGTAGTTGTAGAACTCGTCAATAAGTTTTGTTGATTGGCAATTGCATTATAGGCATTAACCTCTTTTACATAAGAAACGTCATAGTTACTATCAAAATCGGCTATCGTCTCCGATTTCATACCAGTAGATAGGTTGTGAGTTATAAATTTCTTGAAACCTAAAAGCCCACGACCTTCAAGATGCGCAAAAGCACCTTCATAATTATAGTTCGTTTGAATTGATGAGCCTAATCCGTCAGGCTGAAACATACGCTGCACTACATAGAAGGCTGGTTGTATATCCACGAATGGATAAGACAAGCCAGTTCCTTTTTGATAATTTACACCTGATGAGAGAGGTTGATATTCAAACCTTGTTACGTTAGCTAAACCGTCTGCTGCTTTTTCAAGCATTGGATGTTTAGTATTTTTATAATAAAACAAGATATTCGGATAATTTTCATTACTAACTGTATTACTCGTACTTATTGATAAAACGTCA
>CBFGYQ010000414.1:0-2150 GCA_965652995.1 uncultured bacterium | reverse complement strand
AAAAAGAGGTGTTTATACTTGTCTTTCATAGCTGTGCGAAAATAGGACTATTGATTGAGTAGTAAGGTTCATTGAGTAATACAAAACATCATTTTTCCATTACATTTATTCTCTTATTAGCATGCGCAAGTTTTTACTTTCTCCATTTCTAGTTTTCCTCTTTTTGTTTTTCAGCTGGAATGCATCTGCTCAAAAATCGTATCATTTCGAAAGCAACTGGGAATTGAAAGCTCCTGTAAATGAAGTCTTCAACGTCATTAAAAACTCCAAACAATGGCCAGACTGGTGGAAGAGTATTACAAAAGTGGAAGAAAAAGAATCCGGTGGCAATGATAGTTTGGGCAATGTAAGAAACTATACCATCAAAAGTCCAATAGGTTATAAGTTGCGTTTTGATCTGCTGTTGACAGATATTATTCTTGATAGTTTAATAGGTGGTGATGCGTCGGGAGATCTTATTGGTCGAGGTTCTTGGCTTTTTACAGAGAAGAATAATATTTGCTATATAACTTGTCTTTGGGATGTAAAAACTACAAAAGGCTGGATGAATACTTTTCGTTTTATACTTGCACCAATCCTAAAATGGAATCACAAACTGGTAATGAAAAAAGGCGCGAAAGGCTTAGCAAAAAAAATGGATAGCGAACTGGTAGATTATTGAGTTCTATTCTTTACAGCTCTTCATCGTTTCCATACATTTCTTTTATCAAGCCACTATATTTTTCTTCGATGAATTTGCGCTTGATGCTTAGCTTCGGTGTGAGTTCTCCTTCATCGATTGTCCATTCTCTGTCCAATAGTCGGAATTTCTTGACTTGCTCTACATGATTGAATTCTTCATTGAATTTATTGAGTTCAGCGCGAATCAAATACCTTACTTCTTTTAATTCTGTAATTCCTTTATTGGTGTCGGGTATAGCTGTTCCTTTTTCTTTCAGGTAATTTCTAACGTGCTCAAAAGAAGGTACTACCAATGCTCCCACAAATTTTTTATCAGCACCTGTCACCAATATTTGTTCTATGTAAATACTTTCTTTCATCTTATTCTCCAAAACTTGCGGTGCTACATACTTTCCACCCGATGTTTTGAAAATTTCTTTCTTACGATCGGTAATTTTTAAGAAGCGATCCTCAACCCATTTACCAATATCTCCTGTGTGAAACCATCCGTTATTGATTACTTCATCAGTAAGTTCACGATTCTTATAATAACCCATCATCACATTATTTCCACGAATCAATATTTCTCCATCATCAGCTATTTTGGCTTCTACATTTTGTATGGTCGGACCAATTGTTCCGATGCGCCTTCCCTCACTTTTGTATTGATTTACAGATACAACAGGTGATGTTTCTGTAAGTCCGTAACCCTCCATAATAGTGATGCCCGCTGCGGTGAATATTCTTATCAATCTTTCCTGACAAGCTGCTGAGCCTGACACAATTGCTTTTACATTCCCGCCCAAAGCTTCCCGCCATTTACTAAACACCAATTTATTGGCGATAGCCAACTGAATACGATACCATAAACTTCCTTTTTCAATATTGTCGTATTTCCTGGCCAGATTGAGTGCCCAAAAAAAACAAACTGTATTTAAAACCTTTTAACTCTAAACCTTTAGACAATATTCTTTCATATACTTTCTCCAACAAACGAGGCACAGTGGTAAACACTATTGGTTTCACCTCGCGCAGATTGTCGCCAATTGTTTCCATGCTTTGCGCATAATAGATGGCAACACCAGCGTGCATATATATGTAGGTAAGCGTTCTTTCGAAAATATGATTGAGGGGTAAAAAGCTTAATGCTTTAGAGTTCTTTTCGGCAAACCAAAATTCCGGTATACTGTCTTGCACATTGCTAACAATATTTTTATGGCTTAGCATCACACCTTTCGGATTGCCTGTGGTGCCGGACGTGTAGATAATAGTTGCCAACGAATCTTCACTAATATTATCTGCTATCGTTTTGTCAAATGGGTGATCATTATCAATAAGCTCTTTCCAATTACTCACTCCTTCTACTTCATCAAAAGAAAAAACATGTTTTACAGAACTCGTATTTTTCAATGCATCTTTAAAACGTTTATGCAGGTCTTTAGTAGCGATAAAAACAATATGGACTTCTGCTTCTTTGAGAATGAATTCCA
>CBFGYQ010000413.1:0-2176 GCA_965652995.1 uncultured bacterium | reverse complement strand
AAGGACTTTCTAATGAACAGTTTCTAAATGCTTTGAATGAAGACTTTGTTGTAGATAAGGTAGGAACGACAGCATACAAACCTAATCAACCGCATGAATTTGGAATGTATCTGAACAAAGAATGGTATAAACTCACAGCGAAAGAAGGAACGTTTAGCAACGATCCTGTTGGAGTTTTGGACGTATCTATTTTACAGGATAATGTCCTTTCAAAAATATTAGACATTCACGACCCAAGAACGGATAAGCGCGTAGATTTTGTTGGCGGTATTCGTGGTATGCAAGCTCTTGAAAAGCGTGTAGATAGTGGTGATGCAGCAGCAGCATTTTCATGTTACCCTGTGAGTATTCAACAATTATTTGACATCGCTGATAGCGGAAATGTAATGCCTCCAAAAAGCACGTGGTTCGAGCCGAAGACAAGAGATGGATTGGTGGTGCATTTGATTTGATAGCACAGCATTAAGTGGAAAATGAATAATGCCGTAGTCTGTTTTTTGATTACGGCATTTTTTTTTAGTTATTTGATTTACTACCTCCTCCACGCATTAAGGCAACTAACAAGAGAATAAATATCGCCCCGCCAACTACCCAAACCCAAGGCTGCATGAAGAAGTTGCCGCCGTCATCACCTTTGTTTACATCAATGTCGACATCCAGCTTTTTTGTTTCTTCTTGAGCATAAGCTAATGCAGAGAAAAATACTGCAACTAAAGAGAGAATAGACTTTTGTAAAATTGGTAAGAGATTCTTTTTCATAACTATTCGTGTTTGTTTGTTTACAATGGATATGATAAAACCATGCCATACAAGAATTGTTTCTATATACTGATATCTTCGAAGACCAAACCTTATTTACCATTACTTTGTACAAATTTGTTTTATAAACCATGAAATCATTACTATTTTTTGCAATAGGAATAGCAATCATTCTTACTGCTTGTAATAAAGAAAAAAAGACAAGTCTCTCTCTTACCAGACCTTACTATTATTTTGACATGGATTTTGATGGACAACGACTTTCATTTGAAGAAGATATAGATGAACCGACACCTCTTCAAAGTTTAAGCACAACTTTTTATCCTACAAAAATTATTTCAATTGTAAACAGTTTCACTAATAAACCATTACGTTCTATTATTACTATAAGTCTTAGCTTTAAAGATACTATTACGGAAAATGATATTTTATCCCTAAAAGGTAGAAAACTATCCATGAACCCTTCAGATGGCTACCCATATATTTCACTGGGGCTAACCTCTCCTGATCAAAAATTTTATGCTACTTATATGAAAGACATTGACTATGGTCCGTATGAATTTATAGTAGACACAGTGATATTAAGTATCCCTTTCCAACCTTTACACGAGCCTAAATACATTGCTAATAGCTATCTCGTGCGAGGTAGGGCAACTTTTAATTTTTCAAAGAATTTTACTGCCACTACTATTAAAGACGATACCCTCTACCCTGCTACCAATACTAAATTTTCAATTGTAGCTTTCGCACCTCAATAATCCTCTACTTGTTTTTCCTTAGCTTCGCGCACGTAAAACAAGATTCATTAGAATGACAGCTCAAAAAATAACAATGAGTGCGGAAGGGAAATTACAAGTACCTAATCATGCAATCATTCCTTTTATAGAAGGCGATGGTATCGGCCCTGATGTATGGCGTGCCAGCAAAGCAGTGATGGATGCAGCAATTGCACATTGCTATGGTGATGATAGAAAAATTGAGTGGATAGAAATGCTTGCCGGTGAAAAAGCGTTTAACGAGACTGGAGAATGGCTTCCGGCATCTACTTTACAAACAGCTAAAGACTATTTAGTATCTATTAAAGGTCCATTGTCTACGCCGGTAGGTGGTGGCATTCGTTCTTTAAATGTTGCTTTAAGACAAGAGTTGGACTTATATGTATGTCTTCGTCCGGTTCATTGGTTTCAAGGAGTGCCTTCTCCGGTAAAACATCCTGAAAATGTGGACATGGTTATTTTCAGAGAGAATACAGAAGATATATATGCCGGCATAGAGTTTAACTACGATGATCCTAAAGCCAAAAAGCTATATGAATTCTTGAAGGAAAACAATGCTGCCGGCAAAGTTCGTTTCCCGGAAACATCTTCTTACGGCATCAAACCTGTTTCTAAAGAAGGATCAGAAAGACTAATAAAAG
>CBFGYQ010000412.1:0-2179 GCA_965652995.1 uncultured bacterium | reverse complement strand
TGGTGCTACATGTGTACTCATTGCCCGCAACGAAGACGCTTTAAAAAAAGCCATCAATACACTTGATACAAAGAGTAATCAACAACATCAATATCTCGTTGCAGATTTTAGCAATGCAGAACAAGTGAAAAATGTGGTTCATGAATTTGTTGAGAAAAATCCCATTCATATTCTTGTAAACAATACAGGCGGTCCACCGGCGGGTCCAATCGTCGATGCAACTCCCGACGCTTTCCTTTCTGCATTCCATCAGCATCTTATCTGCAATCACCTTATAGCCACAGAAGTTATTCCTTCTATGAAAACCGCAGGTTATGGTCGCATTATCAATATCATTTCTACATCGGTGAAAATACCTTTGAAGAATTTAGGCGTGAGCAACACAATTCGCGGTGCTGTGGCTTCCTGGGCAAAAACCATGGCGAATGAATTAGCGCAGTCTGGCATCACCGTAAACAACGTCTTACCCGGCGCAACAGCTACAGGAAGATTAGATGCTATCATCAATAACAAGACTGCAAAAACAGGAGTAACTCGTGATGAAGCCGAACAAGAAATGTTACATGAAATACCTGCCAAACGCTTTGGCAAACCAGAAGAGATCGGTTCTGTTGTGGCATTCTTAGCTAGCCCTGCTGCAGGTTATGTAAACGGTGTGAGCATTCCTGTAGATGGAGGAAGGACGGGGAGTATATAAATCTTCTCCTTTGGTTTATAGAGGATTTTTACAACTATCTTTATGAATAAATCATGTTTATGAGGTCAATCATAGTTTTCCTACAATGCCTATTTATCTTTCAAATAGCAAATGCTCAAGGCATTAAGTTCGAAGAAGGAAATTGGAAGACAGTAAAAGCTAAGGCTAAAGCAGAAAACAAATTGGTCTATATAGATATATACACCACTTGGTGTGGACCATGCAAGTATATGGCTTTAAAATATTTCCCTGCAAAAGAGTCAGGTGATTTTTACAATAGTAATTTCATCAATTACAAGATAGATGCAGAAAAAGGAGAAGGAATTGCTATAGCAGAAGAATACAAAGTAGATGCGTATCCCACCAACTTGTTCATTGATGCCGCAACTGGAAAAATTATTTATAGAGTGTCAGGTATGCCTTCAGAGCTTAATGGATTTATTAAGAATGGAGAGACTGCTTTGCTTGAAAAAAATGACCCAATGAATCTTCAGGACTATCAAACCAAGTATAGATCCGGCGAGTACGATGTCGCTTTCCTCTTAAAATATTTGGAAAAAAATGAACGCTTAGAAAAAAATAATGATAGTGTTATCGACACTTATATCACTAAAGTTAATGAACCAACACCAGGTGATAGTACGCTTTCTGTTATTCTAAGATATCAAGGTGGAGTGGAAAATAATGGATATAAACTGTTACTCGCAAATGCTGAGAGGATTGATAAAATAAATAGTAAAGAAAACTTGTTAGAGGGTTACAAAAGAAGCTACTACTACACAAGTTTAAAGAACTCTGTTGAAGCAACCGACAAACAACGCTTGGAAGGCCTATTGAATAGAATGAATGAATTTGAGTTAGAAGACCCTAATGGCACTGCATTCTATTACAGAAGTGACTTGTTCACTAAAACAAAGAATAACGCGGCTCTTTGGGAAGTACAAAAAGAATATGCAAATCTTTTGCTGAATTATACACAAAAGGATTACGATGAGTTTTTTGAAAAGTCTAAGAAAGGTTTGATATCACAAATAAAATGGCAGGCAAAGCAGCAGAATGCTAAAGACGAAGATATGGATGCTATCGTCAAAAAAAATCTTGAAAGACCAGCCATTAAGTATAGCACACAACGCAATCACGCCAACAAGCTGAATGCAATAGCTTGGAGTATCTATGAAAAAAATCAGAAGAAAATTTCAGATTTGGAAAAGGTAAAAATGGCTACAAGATGGGCGCAAAAAGCCGCAAATTTAGTAGAGCCACTCCCTGATGATTGGATCATGATTGCAGATACCTATGCACACCTTTTAGGAATACAAGGCAATAAAACTGAAGCTATATCAATACAAGAGCAAGTGGTGCAAAAAGCTAAAGAAACCAAAGCAGACGGCATTGACAATTACGAAGCGTATTTAACAGAATTGAAGAAATAACTACCCCTTCTTCATCTCCTTTGCCCATGCATCTTTCAATGTCACGGCA